>DASTZJ010000154.1:0-3883 GCA_035764345.1 Candidatus Udaeobacter sp. | reverse complement strand
GCCTTGGCGATGTCGCCGGCGACCGATGGCTTCTCCGTAATTATGAGAGACTTGGACATGGGGGCTGGCAATCGAACCCAGTTACAGGACTTTTGCAAGTGGGAGCCCCTTTTTGGGCACGCCTAACCGCATAGGCCCCCTATAACGCAATGCTTATCCCAGCCTTACAAAATATTTTCCCGGCAATTGTTTGACCAAACGTTTCAGTTCCAGTTTCAACAAGGTCGATGAAACCGCCGCACTAGGCAGGCGTGTTTTCTCTGTGATGTCATCAATTGATGTCTCAGTTGCTTCGATGGCGTCATAGATGCGACGCTCGTTCTCGGAAAGCGACGGCAAGGGGCGCACGGCGGCTTCGGGCGAGGGTTTCGCTTCCGGGAGGAGAATTTGTAAGTCGTCCAAGATATCGCTGGCATCCATGACGAGTTTGGCGCCCTGCTGGATGAGACGATTGGATCCCATTGCGCTCGGCGCGTTGATGTGGCCGGGGACAGCGTAAACCGATCGCCCTTGTTCGAGCGCTTGCGATGCGGTGATGAGCGCCCCGCTATTCAACCCCGCCTCCACGACGAGAATCCCATGGCTCCAGCCGGAAATGATCCGGTTGCGCATGGGGAACGTTTGGCGATCTGGTTCAATTTCCATCGAAAATTCGGACACGATCGCGCCATTTCCTGTTCGAATTTTTTCGGCAAGCGCAGCGTTCTCCGGAGGATAAAGGTTCGCCAATCCTGAGCCGATCACCGCGATCGTGCGACCCTTTGCCGCCAGCGCTCCTTGATGTGCGGCGGTGTCGATCCCGCGCGCAAGTCCGCTGATCACGGTTAATCCTGCGTAGGCGAGTTGATATGCGAGCTTTTTTGCCGATTCCACTCCATAATGCGTAGTGCGCCGCGCGCCGATGATCCCGATTGCGTGATGGTCGCGCTCTTTGAGTTCGCCCCAAACGTAAAGAACAATTGGCGGCGCATGAATTTCACGCAGCGGCTTGGGATACGACGACGATTCCGGCGTGATGACCGTGACTCCGAATTCGCGAATCCGGCCAAGCTCTGCGCCAAGATCGACAGTCGATTCCCAGTTGCTAATTTGATCGGCCACTTCAGTGCCGATTCCCTCGATTTTTCGAAGCTCGTTGCGGTTTGCGGCAAGGATTTGTTGAGGCTCCTTGAATACCTCCAGTAATTTTCGCAGCCGCACTGGCCCGACCGTCGGCAGCATGTTGAGCGCGATACAGGCTTCCGTCGCGTTCATTTATAAGCCGCAAGCAGGAAGGCTCGCGCTATTCCTAGAAGGGAATTTCGTCGTCGTCTGGCTCGGCCGGCGATGCGGACTTCGGCGGCGCAGTCGTTTTACTACCAGCACTTGTCGCGGATCGATCTTCTTCGGTGGTCTCACCTGCGGTTCCGCTCGGACGACCGCCTAGCAACTGCATGCTCTCGCCCACGACGCGAAGTTTGGTCCGCTTTTGCCCAGTCTGCTTGTCATCCCAGCTATCCATTTGCAGACGGCCTTCGATAAAAACGGGTCTGCCCTTCCTTAAGTATTCGCCGGCGATTTCGGCCAAGCGTGCCCACAGCACGACATCGACAAAAGTAACTTCTTCGCGTCGTTCGCCGCCCTCAGTTGTGTAAACGCGGTTGACGGCGATACCGAGATCACACACCGCACTGCCTTTGGGGGTATAGCGAACTTCTGGATCGCGCGTGAGATTTCCAAGTAGAATGACTTTATTGAAACTGGCCATTTCCGGCTTATACCCAAGTCACTTCGCTTTTGCCATCTTTTTTGCCGGCTTTTCCATCTTTTCCTGGAGGCGCTGGTAATTCTGGCGATAAATCTCTGGGTCGAGCTTGAATTTCGAGCGCAGTTTCGCAATTGACTGCGGCTCGGCGTTGAAGACAAAATTGACGTAATATCCCCCACCAAGGGGCCCAGCTGCGTACGAAAACTGGCGCTTGTCCATTTTTTGCACCTGTTCGACCTGGGCGCCTTCCTGTTGGAACTCGGATTCCAATCGATCAATGATTTCCTTGACTGTATCTTCCCGGCCTTGCGTGTTCAGCACAAGCAGAGCTTCATAACGGTGTTTCATGGTTGTTCGGCCTTGTTGAAAATGTTCATCGCGGAAATGAGGTCATTGTCAATCGCGCATTTCACCGCGTCTACCGCGCGATCGATTGTGGATCTAACAATGGGCTTTTCCTCTTCAAAGAAACGGCTCAATACATAATCGATTGATCCCGTCGGTAGAGCCTCTCCGATTCCGATTCGGAGACGGGGGATTTCTTCGGTACCAAATTGCATAATGACGGATTCAAGACCGTTGTGGCCGCCCGATCCACCGCTGGGCCGCAATCTCAGACGGCCGATCGGCAATGCCATATCGTCAAGCACCACAAGAATCTCGCGCGGCTCGATCTTGTAAAACTGCGCTATTGCCAGGAGCGGATAGCCACTCCGGTTCATGTAGCTCATCGGTTTTGCCAGAAATACATCTCCGCATTTGGCCAGTAAGGCGTCCCACTTTGTCGATTTTTCCCAAGTCGATCCAAACTGCGCGGCAAGCTGATCGGCTACCATGAAACCAATGTTGTGCCGGGTGGTAGCATATTGTGGCCCAGGGTTTCCCAACCCGGCCACCAGGCGAACCCGTGGAGTTGATTCTTCCACGTCCGCTCAATCCGCGATCCGGTCCGAGCCGGACTGGTATTTTTCGCAATCCGCAATCAAAAAGGCTATTTCTTTTGCTCTTTTTCCTTTGGAGCCTTTTCCTTTGCAGCCGGCTCGGCGCCGGCAGCTTCGCCCTCTTCCTTCTTCTCGGTAATAACTTCTGGTCCTGCCGCCGCAGCAGCTTCAGCCTCAACGGCAACCGGTTCTTCTTCGACGACTGGAGCCAGAACGGAAAATGCGGTCAAATCCGCTGGTACCTTTGCAGTCACTCCAGAGGGAAGTTGAATGTCGCGGACGTGGATGGAATCGCCGATATTCAATTGCGAGACGTCTACGGTAATTCGATCCGGCAAATCACGAGGCAAACATTCCATGGCGAGAGCGCGCAGGCTTTGCTCAAGCAGTCCGCCGAAAGTTTTAACACCGATGGGAGTGCCAGTCGGTTCGAGAGGAACTTCAGCCTGGATGGTCTCATCCATGGAAATGGCGTGAAAATCGACGTGAACGATCTCGCCACCCACCGGTGAATGCTGCACTTCCTGCACCAGCGCGGCTCGGTTCGATTTCTCGCCCGCGATTTCCAGCTCAACCAAGACGTTTTCGCCTGAGGCGTGACTCATCATTGCATTGATGTCCCGAGCGGCGACTTGCAAGGGTTGCGGTTTAACTTTTCCCCCATAAATGACGGCTGGAATAATTCCGCGGGCTCGTAGCTTGCGCGCGACCGAGCGGCCCACGTTCGTCCGCGGCTCCGCCTTTAATTTAACCTGTTTTGCCATTTGTTCCGTTCTCTATGTTAAACAGCGACGAGACCGACTCGTCATTATGGATCCGCTTGATGCCTTCGCCGAGAAGCTCGGAAACGCATAGCACCGTGATTTTAAAACCTTTCACGGCGCGCACAGGCGTGCTGTTGGTGGTTACTAATTCCGCAATTTGAGACTTTTGCAAACGCTCGATTGCGATATCGACCAGAACGGCATGCGAGACGCCGGCGTAAATTTTCTGCGCGCCGCGTTTTTTCAAGAGCTCGGCGGCGGAAGTCAGAGTGCCAGCCGTCTCGGTAAGATCATCGACCAACAGCACATCGCGCCCCTCCACTTCACCAATGAGGTATAACGCCTCGGTCTCCGTGGCGCTTCGGCGTTCCTTGGCCACAATCGCGAGATTCGCATGCAGCGCCTCGGCGTAAGCTGAAGCCATCTTGAGT
>DASTZJ010000153.1:0-3801 GCA_035764345.1 Candidatus Udaeobacter sp. | reverse complement strand
GGTCACCGGCTTCATTTGCTCGGGTTGATTTCAGACGGCGGCGTGCACAGCCATTATTCGCACATGATCGCGCTTGCAAACGCGGCGCATGACGCGGGCGTTACGGAGATTTTCGTCCACGCTTTCACGGACGGCCGGGACACTTCACCCACGGGCGGTGCCGCTTATCTTAAGACCTGCGAGAAAGAACTTGAGAACAGCGGAGGGCAAATTGTCACGGTTGTGGGCCGGTATTTTGCAATGGATCGTGATCGGCGTTGGGACCGCACTAAAAAAGCCTGGGACGCAGTTGTTCTCGGTCGCGGCGAAATCTGCAAATCATCGCCGTCTGCAGCTGTGGATCGGCAATATGAAAACGGCAAAACGGATGAGTTCATGCCGCCTCTGATTTTTTCTCATGCAAATGAGCAGCGGGTCCGTGACGGCGACGTGGTGCTATTTTTCAACTTCCGCGCCGATCGTGCTCGCCAATTATCGCAGGCGTTTTTGCTGAAGGACTTCGATGGCTTCGACCGCCAGGTATGGCCGCAAGTGTGTTTTGTTACGCTAACGCAATACGATGTAACCTATTCTTCGCCGTTTATTTTTGCGCCGGGAGAGCTCGCCGACATCTTGGGCGAAATCGTCAGTGCAGCCGGCAAACGGCAATTGCGCATCGCGGAGACGGAAAAGTACGCGCATGTAACTTACTTTTTTAATGGCGGCATCGAGAAACCGTTTCCGGACGAAGACCGCAGACTGATCCCCTCACCAAAGGTTGCCACCTACGATTTGAAGCCGGAGATGAGCGCGGTCGAAGTCACCGATGAATTACTCGCGCGAATGGTGAACTACGATCTGATTATCCTCAACTTCGCCAACCCCGACATGGTCGGCCACACCGGCGTCGTCGAAGCGGGAATCAAAGCTGTGGAGACTGTGGATAAATGCATGGCGCGAATTATTCCCAAACTCCTCGAGCTTGACGGTAAAGCCATCGTGACCGCCGACCACGGCAATTGCGAGCAAATGCGCAACGCTGATGGTTCGCCCAACACTGCGCACACCAGCAACCTCGTGCACTTCATTTACGTAGCCAACGATGCTGCACGATTTCGGTGCGAAGATGGAATTCTAGCCGATGTGGCGCCAACTCTTTTGTTTTTGCTTGCGTTGCCTCAGCCAAAAGAGATGACCGGCCACAATCTGCTCGTGCGGGGTTAGCGTGCCCCGCAACGAGGGCTCCAGATCAATGATGCCGGCTCCAGGCGGCAATGTCGTCGAATGTGATTTTCAATTTTCGATTGATCACTCGTGTCCCCGCCACAGCAATTCGGTGCAAAAGCCGAAAGTGAAACTCGGCTGTTGTTTCGTGCCAGATTGGTCTACGGACGAGGGTGAGCGCACCGTCGGCTTCCACAAGAGCGCCCCAGCCGACGGGAATCTCCGAATCGCGGAACAGCTCCTCAGGCAGAACGATGAAATACAAATTCGCGCAGCGATAGCGAAGTAATTTGTCGAACTTCGTGCAATCATAGAGGCGATTTTGCAGGGCGCGCAGCTCGCGCAAAAGTCGCGCGTAACCACGGTGACCGATCGCGGTGAAGTCAGGCAAATCGAATTCGGGAAACAGGGAATCGCCGTTTCGCAGGCTCGGATAATGTGCGCGGAGACGCCCTTCGAGAAGCTGACGGCGTTCGCAAATCGTTTCTAAGCGCCGGCGGGCGGCCTCGCTCTGGCAATTATCTCGCCGCAAATCGCAGAGCGCTTGTTTACACTCAAAGATCGCTGTGGAGGCAATTCTCTTAGGAGCCAATCGATACGCAGCGACGTCGGCACGATACCGGCACTTTGGAAGACTCACTTCCATAGCGCACGCCGAATAGCCTTGGGCCTGCGCCCAGAGAATCGCCAGCCGCTTCAACTGGGCGTGTCTCTCAGTTTCGCCGCTGGCGCGTTTTATTCCCGCAGCCATCTCGCGAGTTCGCGCGCCCAATAGGTGACAATAATATCTGCCCCTGCTCGCTTAAGCGCAGTCATGATCTCGAGTACGGCATCGCGTTCGTTCAGAAGCCCTTTCTCGACGGCGCCCTTGACCATTGCATACTCGCCGCTCACATGATAAACGGCGGTCGGTTTTCCAAACCGCTCGCGGACTCGCCACAGGATGTCCATATACGGCAAGGCAGGTTTTATCATCACGATGTCCGCTCCTTCGTCGACATCCATTGCTACCTCACGCAAGGCTTCATTGGCGTTGGCAAAATCCATCTGGTAAGAGCGGCGATCGCCAAACTGCGGCGGGCTCTCAGCAGCCTCGCGGAATGGACCATAGAAAGCCGATGCGAATTTGGCCGCGTAACTCATAATGGCAGTTTGATCGAAGCCTGTGGCATCGAGCGCCTCGCGAATCGCACCGACGCGACCATCCATCATGTCGCTGGGCGCCACGATATCCGCGCCAGCTGCCGCGTGAGAGAGCGCCGTCTTCACCAACAACTCAACAGTCTCGTCGTTGAGAACGTGGAAATGGTCTCCGTCGATGCGTGTCACACCACAATGTCCATGGCTCATGTACTCGCACAGGCAGACATCGGTGATGGTGACAAGATCCGGACATTTTGATTTAATCGCTCGTAGCGCTTTTTGGACGATTCCGTCTTCGGCGTAGGCGCCGCTGGCCTGTTCATCTTTCTGTTCTGGAATCCCGAAAAGTAGAACGGCTTGAAGCCCCAGGTCCTCTGCGGCGGGCGCTTCATCAGCAACTTCCTTTACGGACAACTGAAAAACTCCTGGCATGCTGGCGATCGGCCTGCGCTCCTGCACCTTTTCACTCACAAACAGGGGCAAAATGAAATTGTGAGCGTTCAAATGTGTCTCACGCACCAGGTTTCGCAGAGCAGGCGAACGCCGCAACCGACGCGGACGGTGCACGAGTTTTCTCACAACGCGACGCTACGCGTTGCAAAAGTGAGTCGCAAGCAAGCAGGAGCCAGCTTCCCGGGCTGTCACCTCAGATGAATGGGACAGGTGCTTGACGGCGAGTGACGTTAGGTGTCTGCATCATGATCGTGGCGTGTGGCTTCGATTACTTGTTAGTCGATATAAGCAATTCATACACAAAATTCGCGTTTGCATCGGCAAGGCGCGTCTCAGCTTCTACGCAGATCGCTACCGGCAAGCTTTCAAGCGGCGTGGTCGCACGATTTCTCGCGAAGCGAAATGTGGGGAAGATCGTCGTCTCGTCGGTAGTGCCCGCAAAGAACTCGGCAATTTTGAAAGCCGCAGGAAAAACAAATGTAATCTGGCTGGATTGGAAGCTGAAACTTGGCGTCGAGATCGATTATCCAAAGCCGCAATCGATTGGCGCGGATCGGCTGGCGAATGCTGCAGCGGTCACAGCACTCTACGGCTGTCCCGCGATCGTAGTAGATTTCGGTACGGCGGTGACTTTTGATATCGTCTCAGGGCGCCGGGCTTATATTGGCGGTGTGATCGCGCCAGGGCTCGAAGCGATGACTAACTTTCTTTATCAGCGAACGGCGCTTTTGCCGAAGCTTTCATTGAAAGAACCGCGACGCGCGATCGGTAAATCGACAATCCAGGCGATGCTATCGGGGGCTGTGTTCGGCTATCGCGGATTGGTTCGCGAAATCCTAGCGCAAGTTAGAGCAGAGCAGTTTCCGCGTAAGAAAGTTCACGTCGTAGCGACTGGTGGCTATGCGCGACTAATCGCGGGACGATTGCCGGAAATCAGGGTGGTTCATCCGAACCTCACTTTGGAAGGATTGCGTATCGTGGCGAACCTCAATGGCTGATTTA
>DASTZJ010000152.1:0-2597 GCA_035764345.1 Candidatus Udaeobacter sp. | reverse complement strand
CGCCCGTTGAAGCTTTCGGCGGGACAACCGCGTGATTTCAAATTGCTTGAAAAAAATCGAACCGGAATCAGGGCGGAGCGTGCCGAGAATCAATCGCAAAATGGTACTTTTGCCACTGCCGCTCTGGCCCATGATCACCAGACGTTCCTGCGGCTCGACCTTGAGCGAAACACCGTCGAGCACTTTCTTTTCCTCGAACCGCATGTGCACATCGCGCAGTTCGACCATGTCGAGCGGGGTGCTCACGTCGGATAGAATGTAGTGTAAACGACATTGTAGAGCGTATCGAAGCCGATCACTGCGGTGATTGCAGTAACAACACTGGACGTCGTCGAAGTACCGACTCCAGCGGCGCCGCCTTTCACTGTCAGTCCACGGTAGCAGGCGATCGCGGCGATGAGCAGACCGAACAGAAAGCTCTTCAAAATGCCGGTAATAATGTCGCGAATGAGCAATGAATCTTTCACAAGATCGAGAAAATAGGGGAAGGCAATACTGAAATAGGCTTTGCAGACCAGGCTGCTGGCGAATATGGCCGCAATGTTCGAAACCGTAGAGAGACACGGCATCAGCAAGACCAGGGCGAGCATTCGTGGCGCGACCAGGAAGCGCAACGGCCCGATGCCCATGGCCTCGATTGCCTCGACTTCTTCGGAAACCTGCATGGTGCCGAGCTCCGCTGTAAACGCCGCGCCGATGCGCGCTGCGAGCATGATGCCAGTGAGCAAGGGCCCAAGCTCGCGCGTAAAAGCAATTGCAACCAGCCCGGGAATCAGCCGCTCCGTTCCGAAACGTTGCAACTGGTAACCGGTCAGCAACGCCATGGTCAGCCCAAGGAAAAAGGAAACCAGTCCCACGAGTGGCACCGAATCGACACCGGCGCGTTCAGTATGGCGGAAAAAACTGGTGGCACGAAACGGGAGGCGGCCATGCTGAATCCGCTCGAACGTTTCTTCGAACGTGTTCACAATGACCCAAAACACGCCGCCTACTTCGCGAAGAAAATGGCGCGTGAGATGGCCGATTCCCTCGGCAATCACAACGGGTGGCGGTTCAGCGTTCGCCATGGACGAGAAGTTGCCTCACTTCGCCATTGGGAAAAGAGCAAAGTGTTGAGACCGTTAAAAGAGTTACAAGGTTAAACGGATTGGCGATTTAGCACTTAAAGGATTCGACGGTTCACGCTTCCGCGAAAGCTTTCGACGTCCAGCCTCTGAATGTTAAGATCGCACAAACGTCAAATCAGAGCGCGATGTGAAATTGTTTCGCATAACAAATTGCTTCTTCGCCATCGTGCTATTTAGTGCGGGGGCGCGGGCGGCAGCTCCAGAGCAATCACCTCCGGCGAAGGCTCCGAGCAAGGGAGGACCAGACAATCAGCCAAACATGGAAACAAGAAAGATTGGACTCGCGATCCACGGCGGCGCTGGCACTATCGAGCGGAGCAGGATTACATCCGAACGCGAGCGCGAATATCGCGCCGGACTGGAACGCGCGCTCACGGCTGGTTACGAAATTCTTAAGCGCGGCGGCTCGAGTCTCGACGCAACGGAAGCGGCGGTGCGCGTGTTCGAAGACGATCCGCATTTTAACGCAGGCAAAGGCTCAGTGTTCACGAGCGCCGGGACGATCGAGATGGACGCAGCGATCATGGACGGCAAAACGCTCGCTGCAGGCGCGGTCGCGTCGTTGAAGCACATCAAAAATCCCATCAGCCTTGCCCGGCTGGTGATGGAAAAATCCGGACACGTCATGATGGACTGCGAAGGCGCAGAAGCGTTCGCGAAGGAAAATGGAATTGAACTGGTGAGCCAGAAATATTTTTTCACTCAGGAGCGTTGGGATGCTTTGCAGAAAATTAAAGCTGCTGAAAAAAGTCGCACGAGCGGAGCCGGAAAGGCGTTTCAGATTACCGACCAGGATCGGCACGGCACAGTGGGCGCAGTGGCGTTGGACCAAAACGGTAATCTCGCTGCAGCGACTTCAACCGGCGGCACAACCAACAAACGACCAGGACGCGTTGGCGATACGCCAGTTATCGGCGCAGGCACTTACGCAAACAACGCCACATGCGCTGTTTCCGCGACGGGCGACGGCGAATATTTTATCCGCGCAACGGTCGGGCGTGATGTTTCAGCGTTGATGGAATACCGCGGGATGTCGCTCAAGGACGCCGCGCAGGCCGCTTTGGACAAGGTCGCGAAACTTGGCGGCGCGGGTGGACTGATCGCAGTCGATCACCAGGGCAATATCACTTTGCCATTTAACACCGCTGGAATGTATCGCGGCTACGTCGATCCAAGCGGCAAGTTTGTTATCGAAATCTATCGTTGAAGTGTTAAAGCGTTAAAGCGTTGAAGCGTTAAGAGGCTTGAAATGGAGACCCGCTTCAACGGTTCAACACTTCAACTGTTTAACGACTCCCATGCTTCCGCCGTTTTCCGTCGTTATTCCCTGTTTCAACGAAGCGGCGCGCATTGGAGAAACGCTTCGCCTCACGTTCGATTATCTCACGGTCAATGCGGCGGAGAGTGAATTGATCGTGGTAAACGACGGATCAACCGATGCCACTGCGGCAATTGCGCGTGAAAGATTGA
>DASTZJ010000151.1:0-2170 GCA_035764345.1 Candidatus Udaeobacter sp. | reverse complement strand
TTTCGCAGATATCGTTGCAGTGCTCTCGATGTTTTCGCTCCCGGACGTGGTGGACGCCGGGTTGGATCTGGCGTCCGGCGGGAGAAGCAATCTGATCTCATCCGAATTGTTGCAGCGAGATGCGCTGAAGCAATCGGTTCTGTTCGGAATGGCAGAGCAGATGGGCAGGGAGCTCTCGGTCATCCGCGGCGACGCGCTCCGCCGGTCCGTTTCTTTGCTTCCCGGTAAACCATACATGTCATACCCGGAGTTCACCGAGCCGCATCGCCGGGGTGAACTGCTGGTGGCCGCGTTCTTGAATGCGGCACTCGACATCTGGCTGGCGCGGCTTGCGAAAATCGGTCCTGTCGCACCCGGAAAAAAAGACCGAAGCATCGTCAGGGATGAGGGCGCCCGGGTCGCCGGCCACCTCCTGACGATGGCCATTCGCGCCCTCGATTATTGCCCACCGACTGACTTGACTTTCTCCGATTACCTATCTGCGCTTCTCACCATCGACCGCGAAGTTGTTCCGGACGATGAGAAGTACGGCTATCGCAAGTCGCTGCTCAAAAATTTCAACGATTATGGCATTCGGCAAGCCGGCGAAACTGATGCCGACGGCACCTGGAAGCGGTGCGACGAGGAGCTGATCTACAGCCGGAGCCACTACGATTCGATGCTGCACGAGCCGCAAGAGGTGTTCCGCTTCATATGGGAAAATCGCAAGATGCTCAAAATCGACCCCGACAGCTACATTGAGGTCCAATCGGTTCGTGCGGCGGTCCGGATCGGTCCGGACGGTTTTGTGTTGCATGAAACCGTGGCTGAATACATTCAAATCCTGACGCTTCAGGCCAACGAGTTGAAGAAGATGCTCGGTCTCGTTCCGCCGAAGGGAATCGATCCGACGCGCCGCATCAGGATTTTTGGCGGAGGAGCTCTCGTCTTTGACGAGTACGGGCAGCTCAAATATCAGATCGCAAACCGACTTGAGAATACCAAACGGCAGCAGGAACGGCTCGATTACTTAGGCGAAAAAGGCTTCTTCGACGAACCGCTTCTGCCAACGCCGCCCTCAGCTCCACAGTCGCAATTCGGACCACCCTCGGGTCCGCAGTCGGACTTCGCCGAACTCCACCGTATGCGCCTGATAGGATAGGATACTGAAATGGCGAAGGCGCCCACCCGTGCGATGGTCCGCACCTACCACGTCGGATTCGGTGATTGCTTTCTCATCAGCTTCCAGTACCCGCGAAAATCCGAACGGCACGTGCTCATCGATTTTGGCTCGAGCGGCTTCCCGAAAGGGGTGCCAAAGTCGCGCATGATGGACATCGCCGAGGACATCAAGCAGAGGACCGGGGGCAAGCTCCACGCCGTCGTGGCCACGCATCGGCACCGTGACCACATTTCCGGATTTGCAACGGCGAAAGCTCGCAATGGCACCGGCGACATCATCAAATCGCTCAACCCGGATCTCATCGTGCAACCTTGGACCGAAGATCCGAAGCTCGCGCCGAACGCCACGGGTCCGAGCGGCAGCGGCGCAACCATCAAGAGGTTCGGCGCGGGCACGAGCGAACAGGTTACCGCGCTATCGCTCATGCATGAGGTGGCCAGCCACTCGCTGGCCGCGCGCAACCTGCCGAAAGAGTCCAGCCACGAGATCGACTTTCTCGGCGAGAGCAACATCGCCAACCCGAGCGCGGTCAAGAATCTCATGACCATGGCGAAAAATTGTTACGTCTACTGCGGCAGTAAATCAGGGTTGGAGAAGATCCTTCCGGGGGTGAGAATCGAGGTGCTTGGGCCGCCAACACTCAAGCAGACTCATACGATCAGCAAACAGCGCTCGCGCGATCCCGATGAGTTCTGGCATTTTCAGGTCGGCGCCACGGCATTGGCTGCGGCTGCGGACAGGAACGCGACAGCCTTGTTCCCGCGCTACGTGGAAAGCCGCGGCTACTCCCATCGCATCAACGCGCGCTGGCTCGTGAATCGAGCACGCAGGGTACGCGGCGAGCAGTTGCTGCAAATCGTGCGCTCGCTCGATCAGGAAATGAACAACACGAGTGTGATCTTGCTCTTCCAGGTCGGCAAGAAGAAGCTTCTGTTCCCCGGCGATGCGCAAAAGGAGAACTGGGAATACGCGCTCAGCCAAAAGAAATATCTAAAGGCGTTGCGCAGC
>DASTZJ010000150.1:0-11260 GCA_035764345.1 Candidatus Udaeobacter sp. | reverse complement strand
GCGGGTCATTACATCATAATCGCTGCGCGCGGCCCCTCTGTTCGTGAAAGCGTTTTCAGTAGGTAAAGTCCCGTCAATGGGAAGCGTCAGGGAGACCGGGATCGCAGACAAACTGCACGAGCGTGCCGAATTTTCGATAGTGGCGATCTCGGGACGCATTTGTTTCCAAAACATGTACGCTGACTTGAGTCGGAGTTTGACGGCGGATGCGCCTCGTTTATTCGCGAGAGCGGCGCTGCCGATCCATTTCCCGCGGCGGATGGCGACTTTTGTCACAGCACTTCTCGGCAGCGAGACCACTATGATCCGGAAATGAGGAGCACGATCTCGCCTTTCGGCGGGTGGGCCTCGTAATGCGCAAGGAGTTCACAGGCGGTGCCGCGTCGGAATTCCTCAAATTTTTTTGTTAGCTCTCGAGCAACGCAAAGTTGCCGCTCTGGCATGACATCGATGCATGCGGCGAGGGTTTTGGTTAAACGATAAGGCGACTCGAAGAAGATTACTGTCTCACCGGATTCGGCGGCGACTCGCAACTCGCGCTCGCGTTGTCCACTTTTGATTGGGAGAAATCCGTGGAAGCAAAATTTTTCGATTGAAAATCCGGACCCGACGAGAGCGGTCAGGATCGATGATGGCCCGGGAACGATTGTAAATGAAAGCTCCCGCTTGATGCATTCACGAACGAGACGCGCGCCCGGATCGGACAATCCTGGCGTTCCGGCATCCGTGATCAGCGCAATGTTTTCGCCTCCCGCGAGGCGTACAACCAGTTCCGCCGTGCGCATCGCTTCATTGTGCTCATGATAACTGATGAAAGGCTTCTTGATTCCAAAGTGCTTCAGCAGCATCCCGGAATGCCGCGTGTCCTCGGCAGCGACCAGATCGACTGACTTCAGAATTTCCAGTGCGCGCAACGTAACGTCGCCCAAATTGCCAATTGGTGTGGCGACGACGTACAGCATTTCAGACCATCGGATCAAAACAGGCTTTGCGCTATCGAACGCGGTCCACGCTTTGGTTTAGTCGTGAATTGCGGGTGCGAACGAAAATCTCTGCAGGCCAGGCGCTACCAACCCAGAATTTTGGCGAATATGAGCGGTGCCACAATCGTGGCGTCGGATTCGACGATGAACTTCGGTGTATCGATATTCAATTTGCCCCAAGTGATCTTCTCATTGGGCACCGCGCCGGAATATGACCCGAAGCTGGTCGTTGAATCGCTGATCTGACAAAAATAGCCCCACTCGGGCACAGGCGTGGTTACCACATCTTGATTGAGCATGGGCACAACACAAATGGGGAAATCGCCTGCAATGCCGCCGCCGATCTGAAAGAAGCCAACAGACGAATCCTGCGACATCCGGCGATACCACTCCGCTAGCGCGATCATGTATTCGATGCCAGAGCGAACGGTATGCACATCGGTGATCGCACCTGTGATGCAGCGCGCGGCGTAAATATTTCCCAACGTCGAATCCTCCCAACCAGGTACAAACACCGGAAGGTCCTTGTGCGCGGCGGCGATCATCCAACTGTTGGCCGGGTCGATCTCGTAAAATTTTTTGAGCCGGCATTCTCTCAGAATCTTGAAAAGGAATTCGTGCGGGAAACCGCGCTCTTTTCTCTTCGCTGCGGCGACCCAATCGTCTATTACGACCTTCTCGATTCGACGAATGGCTTCCTCTTCAGGAATGCACGTGTCGGTCACCCGATTCAAATGACGCCGCAAAAGTTCTTCCTCCTGTTGCGCACTTAATTCGCGATAATGGGGAATCCGTTCGTACTGGCTGCGCGCGACGAGGTTGAAGAGGTCCTCCTCGAGATTGGCGCCGGTGCAGGTAATGGCGTGCACTTTGTCCTGGCGAATCATTTCCGCGAGAGAAACGCCCAGTTCGGCAGTGCTCATCGCTCCGGCGAGAGTAATCATCATTTTCCCACCGCGATCCAGATGCGCGGTGTACGCATCGGCTGCATCTTTCAAGGCTGCCGCGTTGAAGTGACGGTAATGCCGATCAATGAACTGGCTGATGCTGCCCATCTTCACTTCATCAACTTTGCAATGGTGCTTCTCGATTTGATGCAAAACTTATACCGCAATAGTCAAGCGCTAATTTTTTGCCGAAGATTCTCATGGCACGGCAGCAAGAATTCGTGCCACCAGGATGTCCGGCATTACGCCGAGGAAAAGAACAGCCGCAGCAAGCACAACGATCGTGATTCGTTGCAGCAAATCGGACGACAGGTGATCGGGCGATGGAGCGGTTGCAAGCGAGGGTTCGTCCACGAAAATCACTTTCAGTACGATCAGGTAATAATAGAGCGAGACAAGGCTGCCAAAGAGCGCCAGCGCAACGAGCCAGAGCAGCCCATGATTTCCACCAGCATGTAGCGCAGCGCTGAACAAATAGAACTTTCCAAAAAATCCTGCCAATGGAGGTATGCCAGCGAGGGAAAGCATGAAGATCGCCATGCAACCGGCGAGCAGCGGTGCACGCGCACCCAGCCCGGAAAAATCTTGCAGATCGTCGGCGCCAGTTTCGCTGCGCACGACAGCGACGACACCGAACGCGCCGACGAGCGTAATCGCGTAGATAACAGTGTAGAAAAGCGTCGCCGAAAACCCATTCCGGCCTCCGGCGATAAGTCCAAGCAGCGTATAGCCAGCATGGGCGACAGCGGAGTAGGCAAGGAGCCGCCGAACATTGGTCTGTGCAAGTGCGACGAGATTGCCGATCAGAATCGACAAAGCCGCGAGCATAGCGAGGATCGGCGACCAGCCCGCAGCCATCGCGTGCCACGCGGCATTGCCGTGCACGGGGCCAAAGCCAACGAGCACGATCTTTCCGAGCACGAGGAACGAGGCGACCTTTGATCCCGAGGCAATAAACGCTGCACTCGGAACGGGCGCCCCCTGATACGCATCAGGCGCCCACAAGTGAAACGGCGCAGCAGCAATTTTGAATGCGAAGCCGATCAGCGTCATGATAATGCCGGTCGCAAGCAAAGGTTGCACGGGCGCGGCCGCCAATTTGTCCGAGATCGCAGTGAGCCCGGTCGTCCCGGACATGCCGTAGATCAAGCTGATTCCGAAAAGCGTGAATGCGCTTGAGGTGCTACCGAACAGAAAATATTTCAGACCTGCTTCTGCAGATCGCAGATCGGTCTTATCGAACGCAGCCATCACGTAAAGGGAAAGGCCCAGCAGTTCGAGCCCAATGAAAATCATGAGCAACTCTTCGCTGCCGACGAGCAGCATGAGACCGACCGTTGCCAAAAGAATAACCGTCAGGTATTCGCCCGGATTACGCGGTGCCTTTTCTGATTTAGTTAGAAGGACGGTGAAAAATGCTAATGCGATGCAAATAATTTTGAAAAGCGACGTAAGCGGCGTGACCACAAGCATCCCGCCGAAAAGGCTCGCATTGCGGGGCAACATGAGCACCGCGCCTGCTGCGATGGCGAGTCCGAGTGCACCAACAAACGAGCAGATTGCCGCAGCGCGCTTAATCAACAGACCGACCGAAAGCACCGCTAGCGCCGTCAACACTACGACCGCTTCCGGCGAGGCGAGTTTGAGCAGATTGAGGTAGCTCATGTCGACTCTACTGCGGTGGAACGGACATGCCCGGCAACATGCCTCGCGCGATCACGAACTTGGATGACTGATTCATTTTAAAAAGCGCATTGCTTCAACCGCGGGTTGAATGCGATCGAGCAGAACTTTGGGATAAAGTCCCACTGCAAGCGTGGCGAACATGAGCAAACAAGCGCCGCATTTTTCAGCGAGCGTGATCGGTTGTTCCTCCCAATCGGCGTCTGTCGGAACGCGGCCTGTTTGCACGCGCACGTCACCAAAAAACGATTTCACAAGCGCGCGTAGGGTGAAAGCAGCGACCAAGACCATGCCGGCGCCGGTAATCCAAACCGCGATCGGATAGGTTTTCCATGTGCCGATCAGAATCGTGATTTCCGCTGCAAACCCGCTGAAACCGGGGATGCCCATCGACGCAGCAGATGCGATTACGAAAGTAAACGCGGCGAAGGGCAACGCATGGCTTAGATTCATTTCCGAGAGCGTGTCGAGTTCGCGCGTGTGAGTGCGTCGATAGAGCATTCGTCCAGCAACGGCGAACAGCAGTGCCGCAATCACCCCATGCGAAAACATTTGCAGCACTGCCCCTGAGACACCGAGCACGTTTGCCGTAGCCAGACCCAGCAGCACGAAACCCATGTGGCTCACGCTCGAATAACCAATGACGAATTTCAGATCGTGCTGACGCAATGCTACCGCTGCTGCATAAACAATTCCGATCACGGCAAGCACGGCGATCCATTTGCTCCATGCATGGAATCCCTCCGGGAACAGATTCATCGCAACGCGCAGGCCTGCATAAGCACCAAGTTTCATCACGATACCGGCAAGCAACATCGACCCTGCGGTAGGCGCGGCGACATGGCCCGTCGGCGCCCAGGTATGCAACGGCCAGATGCCGGCAAGCACAGCGAACCCGAGGAACAAGACGGGAAATGCCCATGATTGCAGCTGCGGACTAAAGTGGAATTGCGCCAGTTGATTCAGATCCAGAGAGCCGGCTGTCACATAAGCGACAAGGATTCCGGCGAAAACGAACATTCCGCCGAAGAACGAGTAGAGCGTCAGCTTCATTGCGCCGTACTCCTTGTTGGTCGAACCAAAGATGGCGATGAGAAAATACTTCGGCACAATGACGAGTTCGTAGAACGCAAAGAGCAAAAACAAGTCGGCACTGAAGAAAACGCCGTAGCAACCTCCCACAACGAGCAGCAACCAGAAGAAAAACTCGCGCTGGCGATGATCGACATCCCATGAAAACAGCACTGTGCTTACGGCGGAGATGCCAGTGACAAGAACCATCGTGAGGCTCACACCATCAATGGCGAGATGGTAATTCAACCCGAGCGCTGGCACCCACGGCACACGTACGATCGTTGTGAAGTGGGCAAGATCCGCAACAGGCGTGCGAACAAATGCAACGGTGCCCAAGACCAAACCAGCGATGGTTGTAAGCAACGCGATCCAGCGTGCAACAACGCGTGGAAAAACAAGCAGAACCACTGCGCCCGCGAACGTGAGGTAAACCGTCCAGGCGATCATGCGGGTTTGGTCACCCGATAGCGCGGCGGTGTCTCGCGCAGATCAAACCCGATTTCCCGACGCGGTTTTTCTGGCGGAGCCATCAATTGCCGGATGGCTTCGAGAATCGCAGCGATTTCCCCATCGTGCTTTCCGACGCGCCTTTCAAGTTCCGAAAATTTCTTTGCAAGTTCGCGATTTGTGTCGAGCGCCTGTCGGAGCCTCACAAACGCGCGCATAATCGCGATATTCACCTTCACAGCACGGTCGCTGTTCAATACGCTCGATAGCATGGCAACACCTTCCTCAGTGCAGGCGTAACGTCGATATTTTGCTGCTCGATGTTTCGAGGAACTAGTCACAAATTGTGACCAGTTCGTCGCAGTCTCCTGACGTTGAGCAACTTGTCGATTTCGAATGGAAGTGGAAAACGATCCCAAAAACGCTGCCTCTTCATTCGTAAGCTGAAACATAAAATCGCTCGGAAACCGCTCTTGATTGCGCTTTACAGCCTGGTTCAAGACCTTGACCGCGACGCCATATAATGCGGCCAAATCGTAATCGTGTAGCACCTTCTCACCGCGCAACTGGCGAATTCGATGTGCGATCTGATCGAAAGGAACGATTTCTTTCCTCATTTCCCGCGAGTTTCAGGCCAACAACCGTGCCATGTGATTCACGGTTGCGTTGAAAATGTTGAACATGAATTGCGGTGCGAGGCCGATGGCGAACATGAGCAGTGTCACGGGAATGATTGCAAACTTTTCCCTCGGCAGAAGATCGGGAAACGCGCCGCAACTTTCTGCCAGCGGCCCACTGAAGAGCGCTTGCATCGCGCGCACGAAAACGATCGCCGTAACAAGCAGGCCAATCACTGCAATGGCTGTGAAGGATGCGGCGATGGCAAATGAACCTTTAAAGATCAGAAACTCGCCAATGAAACCGTTTAGCCCTGGCAAGCCTAGTGACGAAAACATGGCAACGCTCATCCAGCCGCAGAGCAGCGGTGTGCGCTGCATCAATCCTCCGTAGTCACCAATGCCACGCGATCCGCGACGCTGCTCAAGCAGGCCGACCAGGTAAAACAACGCAGCCGCAGTGATCCCGTGATTGAAAATTTGCATAAAGACGCCGCTCAATGCTGCGTGCGTGTCGATCGAGGCACCAAGGGACGAGGCACCGATCGCGAACAAGCCGAGCATGCAGTAGCCGAGATGATTAACCGACAAGTAGGCGACCATTCGTTTAAGATCGGACTGGGCCCACGCCGCCAGCGGAGCGAAAACAATCGAGCAGATCGCGAGCGCCAGCAGCCAGGGTCCAATGATTCTGATTTCGTTCGGAAAAAGCGGAAGGAGGAGGCGCACGAAACCGTAAACACCCATTTTCGAAAGCACGCCGGTCAACACCATCGACACGCCGGTAGGCGCGCTTTCATACGCATCGGGTAGCCAGGTGTGAAATGGGAACAGCGGCACCTTGACCGCGAGTCCCAGGAAGATTCCGGCAAAAGCGAGCCAGGCGAGTTTGCCGGCAAGCAATCCGTTTTTACCCAGACTAGCAAGCGTGGCAAAATCGAAGGAGCCCCTGGCCAAATAAATTCCGAGGAATCCCAGCAGCATCGCCACGCTTCCCAGAAACGTGTAGAGGAAAAACTTCGTCGCGGCGCGGTCGCGATTTTCCCCTCCCCAGATTTTGATGAGCAGGAACGCAGGGATCAGACTCATTTCGTAGAACAAAAACCAGAGAACAAAGTTCTGCGCCGTGAACGTGCCGTAGAGCGCCGATTCCATGATCAACATCAGTGCGCAAAAACCGCGGTCCATCCTCTG
The DNA here is from genome assembly GCA_035764345.1 of Candidatus Udaeobacter sp. Classification (GTDB taxonomy): domain Bacteria; phylum Verrucomicrobiota; class Verrucomicrobiia; order Chthoniobacterales; family UBA10450; genus Udaeobacter. The sequence continues at coordinate 4,315 of DASTZJ010000150.1, read as the reverse complement.
CGCGAGAAGCGCAAAGGGAATAATGAGCGAGGTAAGTAGCACCAGCAGCAGGCTCAAACCGTCGATCCCTACCAGGTATTCGGCGCCTATTGCCGGAATCCATGCGTGTCGTTCGACCAATTGAACGCTGGCAGCCCCAATATCGAAATGCTGCCACAACAATAATGCGTCACACGCAGCCAGTACGTTAAACAACAATGCGATCGGACGCGCATTTTTCACCGGGGCGATAAAGAGCGTAAGCGCGCCCACTAGCGGAATCACGATGAGCGCGCTGATCAAGCCAACCATGCGTAGAAAAGCAACAGCGCCAGCACACCGATCGCGATGACGCCGAGATATGTTTGGATTTGTCCGGAGTGCGCCGCGGAGATCAGGCGCCCCAGACCGCGCGTGCCAACGGTCGTCTCATCGACTCCAGCATTGATTCCGCGCTCATCAACACTGGCCGTAAACATTCCAAAGACTTGACCGATCGTGCCGAATCCGCGCACCAGGCGATCCCAGAAATTACGGTCCATCCAATCTGACAGACGCGCGCTAGTCCAACTGAAGGCAATGATCGTGCGAGCATAAAGTTCGTCGATCCACATTTTATTTTCGAGGAATCGAAACAATTGTGGCTGCGCGAATTCCAGCGGATCTGTGTCGGCAGGACGCTGTCGATCTTGCATGCCAGCTCTGCGATACATCCAGATACCGAGCGCAACGCCCGCCCCCACAAGAGCCAGCGAAAGAAAGAGCGTCGGCTGAATCAGGCGCGCGAATTCGACGTGTGCAGGGCTGCCTGTTAGATAGTCATACAGCCAGGGCCACGCTGGCGTCAGCACAACGCCGAACAAAATTGCACAAATCGCGAGTGCGATCAGCGGCATCGTCATCACACGCGGGCTTTCGTGTGCATGCTCGGATGCGGCGCGTCGGTGGCCGAAGAAGACGTAAATCATTTGCCGCGTCATGTAGAGCGCGGTGAGCACAACACCGGCCAGCAGAAAATAATAGGGCAAGCGGGAAGCCGGCCAATGCGCTGTGACATGCAGAATTTCCTCCTTCGTCCAACCTCCGGAAAAGAAGAGCGGCACGCCGCTGAGAGCCATCATGCCGATTGCATAAGTTGAAAACGTGACTGGCATAAGCCGGCGCAGGCCGCCCATTTTGCGAATGTCCTGTTCGCCGTGGCAGCCGTGAATGACCGAGCCCGCGCCGAGAAACAACAGCGCCTTGAAAAAACCGTGCGCCAGCAGATGCATCATCCCGGCGGCGACGCCGCCCACGCCGAGCGAAACCATCATCAAACCGAGTTGAGACACAGTCGAATACGCGAGGATGCGTTTGATGTCGGCCTGCGCTATCGCGATGAGCGCGGCCATTAGTGCCGTAGTTACTCCAACCCACACGACGACCGTAAGCGACGACGTCACGCCGCTGATTGCGCCTAACGAGAATAGCGGATACACGCGTGCCACCAGAAAAACGCCGGCAGCCACCATCGTTGCGGCGTGGATCAGTGCACTGACCGGAGTCGGCCCTTCCATCGCATCCGGCAACCAGACTTGCAGAGGGAATTGTCCCGACTTGCCCACCGCACCACAGAAAATCAGCAGTGCGATAAAAGTGACACTCGCGCCGAGCACAGCGAGACCGGCGCTTTCCAGACAACCGTTCCCGCTATCGTAAAAGAGCAGTGTGCCGCTGCGGCCGTAGAGCCAGAGCAAGCCAAGGAAAAATCCCATGTCGCCGATTCGGGTGGTAACGAACGCTTTTTTTGCCGCGGCGGCAGCGCTCGGTCGCTCGATCCAGAACCCAATGAGCAAATAGGACGCCAGACCAACCAGTTCCCAGCAGATAAACAAAAGAAGCAAACTGTTCGAGATAACCAGCCCCAGCATTGCGCCGGAGAAAAACGAGAGATAAGCGAAGAAGCGGACAAAATTCTTGTCGCCGGCCATGTAACCGGTGCTGAAGATGAAAATGCATAGGCCGACCAGCGCGATCATCATCAGCATAACGGCTGCGAGCGGATCCAGAAGCCATCCCATACGCAGCGCATGGTCGCCGAAGGTGAACCACCTGAAATTCTGAACGGCGCGGAATCCGGGCTGTTGCAGCGTCGGCAGGAACGCGAAGAAAGACATTACAAGCGCGGCGATTTGTCCGGCGATCGCCAGGGACGCTGCGCTTTTGTGTCGCCCGTTTGGCAAGCTCAAAATTACCAACGAAGCCACAAACGGCACGCCAGGGATCAACCAGAGATGATCGATGATCCAGGGACTCATCCTTTGAGCTGGTCGAGGCGGTCGACGTTTGTTGTGCGGTAGTGCCGATAGACAGCGATTACGAGTGCAAGACCGACCGCGGCTTCAGCGGCGGCAATGGCGATTGAGAAAATCGCGATCATAACACCAGTCGGTGGCTGCGATTGCGGGCTGAAGCGCCAGAACGCAATGAAATTGAGGTTTGCCGAGGCAAGCATCATCTCGATCCCAATCAGAATAAAGATGGCGTGACGACGGCTCAGGGCCGCAAGGAGCCCGATACTAAACAGGGCCGCGGAGATAACAAGAAACAGTTGGAGTGTTGGGCTCATGGCTTGGTCGAGGTTAAAGAGTTAAAAAAGTTACATGGTTAAAAAGGAAAACTGCCTCGCCCGTTTAACGTTGTAACATTTTTAACTCTTTTAATCTTCTTCATCGCTTCTCCTCCATTACGAGAACGAGCGCGCCGATCAACGCAGCAGTTAGAAGAAGACCCACACATTGCAATGGCCAGACATAGCCAGTCATCAACGCTTCACCGATTCGTTTAACAGTCAGTGCTCGAATGTGTGGGGCGCCAATGGCAATCGATTGCGTCCTAAAAACGGCCCACGCCAAACCGCCGAATACGCCAACTGCCACGAGTGCACCGCCCCAGTTGACGCCACCATCTTTTCCAACGTCACGCCGCGTCAGAAGAATCGTAAAAACGATTAATACCGCGACCGCACCGATATAGACGAATACCAACACCAGGCCGACAAATTCCGCGCCCAGCAGAAAGAAGAGCGCGGCGACGCCGACAAGGGTCACAGCAAAACTCAGCGTCGCATGCATGAGCTTTTGTAGCGTCGCGGCGGCCAGCGCGGCGGCCAGTGTCAGGATAGCGATAATGACGAACGCGGCGCTGCTCATTCGGCAAAACGGTAAACGCGTGGCGCAAATTTTCTCTGCGTGTCGAGCAACATCGATAGTGCGGCGTAAACGATCGCAATCACCACAAGCGACCAAAGCCAACCGCGCAACCCGCGACCCGCATAATGCCACACAGCCGCTGCGATGACGCAGGTGAACGACATTGGCAGCATGAATTTCCAGGCAAAGTTCATGATTTGGTCAATCCGCGTGCGCGGCAATGTTCCGCGGAGCCAGATGTAAACGAAGAGCAGCGCGCTCAGTTTCGCGAAAAACCAGACGTAGGACGGAATAAATTCCAGGGCGCGCACGGGCGAATGCCAGCCACCGAGAAACAAGGTCGCAGCCAGCCCGGTGATGGCGAACATCCCGATGTATTCCGCCATGAAAAAGGTCGCGTATTTGAACCCGGAATATTCGGTCATGTGGCCAGCGACAATTTCCGATTCACCTTCCGGCACATCGAACGGAGTGCGATTCGACTCCACAAGACCGGATACAAAAAACAAAATAAATGCAGTCGCACCCCACGGCGTGAAAACGAACCAGCGCGGCACGAAGCCAAATGTGTATTCAGCCTGCGCGGCGACAATTCTGTCTGGTGTAAGCGAGCCGACCACCATCACCACCGGGAGAACGGTGATAATGAGCGGCAGCTCGTAGCTAATCATTTGCGCGATGGCGCGCATCGCGCCGAGCATCGAGAACTTGTTATTGCTTCCCCAACCGGCCATGAAGACCGCAAGCTCTGTTGTCGATCCAACCGCAAAGAAAAAAAGGATGCCGCCGTCGATTGTAAACGGCGTCATGTTCCGGCCATAAGGGATTACCCCAAGGGCAAGAATCGCCGCCGCAGCAATGAGAATTGGAGCCAGGAAGTGCACCAGCTTGTCCGCGCGCGCAGGGACGATGTCTTCCTTTATCAACATCTTGATGCCATCGGCAACTGGCTGCAAAAGCCCGAACGGCCCAACGCGATTGGGGCCATAGCGATTTTGTATCCGGCCGAGAATCTTCCGCTCCAGCACCGACATGAGCGCGAACAGCGTCAGAAATACTGCGAGGAGCGCGAAAATATTGATCAAACTCGACGCGATCTGGACACCCCAGCCAGGCGCAGCTGTCAGCCACGTCAGCAGCCAATG
>DASTZJ010000149.1:0-2873 GCA_035764345.1 Candidatus Udaeobacter sp. | reverse complement strand
AAAGCAAACGCAAAGTCTACGGACGTCACATGGAACGAAACCGAGGCCGGCGTCTGCGTCCGCCTGAGGCGGACTGCGTTCGATGCGATTCCGGCGCCGGCGCATCCTGAACCTTTATGATCTCGAACGTCCGAAACAGCGGGGCCAGATCGATCACGTTGTTCGCGGCTGATCTCAGCATGTTCCCCAGATTTGCGGCAACTGACGCGACTTCAACGCGGATTCCGTGTCGGCGCAGCTTGATTGCCAGATAAGCGAAATCGGCGTCGCCAGTTACGAGGATCACAACATCAGGCCGCATCTCGATGGAAAGCTCCAGAGCGTCGATCGCCATCATCACGTCCACGTTCGCCTTGTAATGACCTTCTTCGGCGGGCGCCCCATCTTTGGTCACGACCATGAATCCGTTGGAGCGCAGCCAATGGACGAATTTGTTTTTCTTGTCGCGCTCGTCCTGCCACGTCGGGATCGCAGGCGGCAATCCGGCGTAGACCACCATCTCGATGAGATCGCGTCCAGTGTCTGGCCCCGCCAGAAAATCCCGGAGCTTTAACCAATCGAGCCCGCGTCCCGCGGTCCGCACAGAGCTGCCGACGTTCGATTCATCCACCAGCACCAACACTCGGGACCGAGCGTGAATATCTGAATCTTTCTTTCGCACCTGGATTCCCAATCAACTATATCCGCGCACTTACGCGATCGATTCTCTATCCCGCTTTGAACTAGACCCGGCGGAATGTGCTTCCCCCGAAAATAATCGCCAGCCCGAGCAGGATCACTGCGACTGGTACCAGCGGCGCGCCGGTGATGTAAGTGAGCAGGACAAAGAGAATCGCGATGACGGCGAGGATTGTTGCGATGTTGTAGTTCATGGTTTTCCTGTCGTGAGTTTTGCCGAGGCTACCGTGCAAGGTTATCTGGAGCAAGGTTCTTGAACAGGATCAGAAATCCGAAATCCTTCCCATGCTTCCACGACTACATTTTTCCGAGGGCAAAATAGAGATGAAGAATTCGAACCGCGAAATGGGTACCAAGACGATAAGCAGAAAAGTTCAGCTCATTCTCAATGGCAAAGTGGCCGGCAATGACGCGCTCCGGACCGCAATTGTGCAGCAACGAACAGTCGGGCATAACATCGAGCTGCGAGTGACCAGGGAGAAGGGAGACGCGAGGCGGTTTGCGGCGGAAGCAGGCGAAGCAGATTTGCTAATTGCCGCCGGTGGGGACGGTACACTGAACGAGGTGGTTCATGGATTGATGGATCTCTCCAAGGCCGCACGGCCTGCTTTGGGAGTAGTCCCACTAGGGACCGCGAATGACTTCGCTACCGGATGCGGCATTCCGCGTGACCCGGAACAGGCGCTGGCGCTCTGCATGGAAGGCCAGGGCGTACCAATCGACATCGGCAAGGCCAATGAGCACTGGTTCCTAAACGCAGCCAGCGTCGGCTTCGGCGCCGAGGTGACAGCAACCACTCCGCCGGAGCTCAAACGCCTGCTTGGCCATGCCGCGTACACCGTCATGGGAGCAATTCTGGCGGTGAACGTTCATCATTATCACGGAAGACTCACTTTAGCGGATGGCGAAATCACTGGCAGCGGCCCGATAGCGATCGTCGGTAATGGGCGTCAGACGGGCGGCGGCGTCCAGGTTGCTCCCCGCGCGCGCATTGATGACGGCTTGCTCGATGTGCTTGTCGTTCGTCAGATCCCGGCGACCGCGTTACTCAGCGCCGCGCGAGAGTTGCAAGAGCTTTCACCCGACGGCGAATATATCTCCTACTGGCAAACACCCTGGGCCGAGGTTTATCCCGAAGAAGCGATTCCGGTCAACCTGGATGGCGAGCCAGTGCAGTTTTCAAGCGTTCGATATGAAGCGGTACCGGGAGCGATTCGGCTGATTGTTCCGCCGAATTGTCCCTTACTATCGGCAACGGTGATGTAAGGGTCTAGAGTGTTAGCCTGCCCAAAGCTTGCTCGCCGCGGTGAGTTGCGGGCGAAACGTTCGGAGCTTCAATTTCGGACAGCAATCGTCACCACATTGTAACAACCCGTCTCGTGTGGGTTCTGCTATATCTGAAGCTGTGCCGTCGGCAAAGAGCTCAAGTCTAAACTGGGCAACGATTCGTTTAGTAATACTTGCCCTGGCTGCGCTCGTAAGTCGCGAAAGCGCCTTCGCGTACGATACCGAATTGCGAGATCTCGATGTCAGCCACTGGTTTTGCCTCAGCAAACCCGCAGGGACCGCGACTCAGCCCGACGAACAGGAACGGAATCTGATGAAAAACCGAAATGCCCCTGGCACTCTGCCTCTCAACGTCGAGCAACTTGATACCACATCCTTCCTGAAGAAGGTCGCCGCCTACGCCGCGGAGCTCAAGGCCGAGCGCCGCGCGGACCTTGATCAGACTCACAAACAGCAACTGCTGGGTTTTGAAAATCAGATTGTCTCGCTGACCGGCTGGTTAGTCCTCGCTTATCCTGGCCAGGGGGAATCGACCAATTGCAACGACGCCACGTTTCACGACTGGCATCTCGAGGTGTTTCCGCAGTCAAGCGACCACCCGCCGCAACCGGGTGATCCGACTCCGATTATTTGCGAAGTTACTCCGCGCACAGAAAGGGCACTTTACATCCGGGGCGTGCGCCTTCTCTCGTTAGCTGCTTTCATTCGTCTTTCAGATAATAGCTATCAGCCGACGGGACATCCGCCGCGCAAAATTCGGGTGACCGGTTATCTGATGTGGGACGATCTCCACAACGACCCGAAAGCGGTTGGGCCAAAGGTAAAGTTCGTGGGCGACGACAAACTCCATCATCCATGGCGTGCAACCGCCTGGGAAGTCCATCCCATTTTCAAGCTCGAGGTGGTCC
>DASTZJ010000148.1:0-2006 GCA_035764345.1 Candidatus Udaeobacter sp. | reverse complement strand
TAATATCTCGTCCTCGGCCGGCCGGATGGTGAGCACGCTCGGCGGTGCGCACTACACGGCATCGAAGGCCGGACTCCTCGGACTGACGCGCGCGGCCGCGAAGGAGCTCGGCAAGTTCGGCATCACCGTGAACGCCATCTGCCCCGGCATGATCGATACCGAGCTGACGCGCGAACATGCCTCGGACGAATTGCTCGAACGTCTCGCCGCGAGCTATCCCGTGCCGCGCCTCGGCACCGCGCTCGAAGTCGCCGATTTGATTTGCTTCGCCGCCTCCGAAGCCGCCGGCTACATCACCGGCGCGTCCCTCGACATCAATGGCGGCGACTTGATGATGTGATCTATGTTGTTCGCCAACGCGGCTGGTTCCCGAGCGTGCGCGCGTACGTGTGACCGTCACGAGAGCCGGGGTCATCGTGCAGCTGTTGGCGGGAAAGCGTGAGACCTAACCATTCGATGAAGCCAACGGTTCCATTGCGAGGTAATTTCAGCGAGCTTGCTACGACACCCTGCCGTGGGTTATCTCTATCTCGTTAGACAGTGAAGGCTGGCCTTGGCACCATCACACTTGTTGTTTCGCTGTTGGTCGTGTTTGGAATTGAGCTTGCTACTCACAGTGTTGGAAATGAAGCTTCTCTACTGAAACTCGGGGCCCTTCCCGATAACGGCGCATTGCATGGTCAATATTGGCGTGTCGCTACCTACTCGTTCCTGCATTTCAACGGTGCGCATCTGCTCGTTAATGTGCTGCTGCTCTTTTGGATCGGGCGAATCGTGGAGAGCTGGGTTGGCATCGCTTACGGGGCAGCGATCTATGTTTCCAGCGTGCTTTCCTCGGCAGCAGTAATCCTACTTTTTCAGAACCTGCATCCCAAGGCTGGCGCGACAGTCGGCGCATCAGGCGGCATTTTTGGTTTGTTAGCTGCAGCGCTCATCATTTCTCATCGCCACAGCGCGGGCTCGCTCGATCGAGAGAGCCGTCTTCGCACTTGGCTGTGGATTGCCTTCCTTGCAGGCCTGGGCATTTCATTTCTTCCCGGAATCAGTATGGCCGGTCACGTAGGAGGTCTCATCGGCGGGACGCTTCTAGCCGGTATCGCGCAGTTCCGAAAGAATGTCTAACCAATCGATGAAGCCAACGGCCCCATTACAGAATAAGTTCAGAGTGTTTGCCACGACGCCCTGGCGTGGCTTATCTTTTTCTCGTTAGGTCTATGTCTCGCGCCTTGGAGGTCGCCCTATGACTTGGACCCAGGCTTATGATCCTCTTGGGCATTGGTGGCTTTCGACCCTCTTGGCCGCATTGCCGATCCTTGTGTTATTGGGGCTCCTGGCGGGGTTGAAGGTTCGCGCGCATCTCTGCGCCATGGCCGGCGCCGCCACTGCTGTGCTCGTGGCAATAATCGCTTTTAAGATGCCCGCCTTGCTGGCAGTCAGCAGCTTCTTTTACGGCTCCGCTTTCGGTTTGCTGAAAATCGTGTGGATCGTGATCGCCGCGGTTTTTCTCTACGATATTTCTGTCGCGACCGGCCAATTCGAAATCATGAAGCAATCGGTCGCGGCCATCACGCCGGACCGGCGTTTGCAACTCTTGCTTGTGGCGTTCTGCTTCGGCGCGTTCATTGAAGGTTGTGCCGGGTTTGGCGCACCAGTGGCCATCGCCGGCGCGTTCATGATCGGACTTGGTTTCAAGCCATTCCAAGCCGCGGCCCTCAATCTGATTGCCAACACCTCACCGGTTGCATGGGGAGCCATCGGCACGCCGGTTCACACCCTGGCGGCTGTCAGTGCGCTGAATGAGAGCGACCTCAACGCGATGATTGGGCGGATTCTCCCGATCACGGCGCTCATCGTTCCTTTCTGGCTGGTGCGCGCCATGGTGAGTTGGAAAGAGACGTTTGAGGTGTTGCCTGCGATTGTCGTGGTGGGCGGTTGTTTTGCCGCGACGCAGTGGTTCTGGGCGAACCACATGGATAGCAATCTGGTAGATATTTCCGCGGGCGTCG
>DASTZJ010000147.1:0-2288 GCA_035764345.1 Candidatus Udaeobacter sp. | reverse complement strand
GGCCATCGCGCGTGGTCGATCTTGTCGTGCGCAGTTCTTTCAGTTGTGCCACAACTCTGGCTCTCCTTGATTCAATCTCTGCGTAGTGCTCGATCGTTTCTGGCGTCGGATCGACAACTAGCAGGCCATCACTCCCATCGACGAGCACGTGTTGACCGGTCTCGAGTTTTGCAGTGATATCGTGCAATCCGACTACTGCCGGGATATTGAGAGAACGCGCCAGAATCGCCGCATGCGATGTGCGGCTACCCAGGTCCGTCGCGATCGCAAGCACATTTGCCCGGTTGATGCTCGCGGTATCCGAAGGAGTTAGATTATGCGCGACAAGAATGTGCGGCTCGCTCAGGGCAAGAAATGTCTTGGGAGCTTTGCCCTGCAGGTTGCGGATCACACGCTTCGTCACGTCCTGAATGTCCAGTGCTCGCTCTCGCAGATAGGGATCGTCGATCTTGTTCAGGGTCTCAGCATAACGCGTGGCGACTTCCTGAAAGACCCACTCGACATTGCAAAGATCTGTTTCCAGTTTCCGCAGCACTTCGTCGATCAACGTGCGATCCTCGACGACGAGCAGATGCGCATCGAAAATGGCTGCATCCTTTGCTCCGATGGATTCTGCAATGCGCTGCTGCATTTCCAGGATCTGCATACGCGTTTGAATAAGAGCTGTCTCGAAACGCCCGATTTCGTCCGGGATCTGAGAAGGCGCGATGCGGTAGCGCACGACATCATCCAGGTCGTCGCGCACGACATGAATCTGGCCACAGGCCATTCCTGGCGAGACGCCTGCTCCTTCAAATCGGATTTCCTGATGCGCGCTGTCGCTCATGCACCTGCCAGATTAAAGCAGATGTCAAACAATGCGAGTTCCTGGTAGCTGGTAGGAACGCCGCTCTGCGACGTCCAGTTGTGATCGCGATGAGCCTACGTTAATCCTCATTAAAACCCGCCGTGATCAATGCCTCGAGTTCTTCCATCGCCTTGTCGGCGTCGGGGCCTTCACAACGCATGTGCAGCTTTGATCCCTGCCCAGCGGCGAGCATCATCAAACCCATGATGCTTTTGCCATTTACCTCTTCCCCTTCCTTCGACACCCAGATTTCCGAGCGGTAACGACTCGCAATCCGCACGAACATGGCGGCCGGTCGTGCATGTAGCCCCAGCCGATTGGTGACCGGAACGTCTTTTTCAATCTTCCGAGCCTCGGCTGCCCGGCCCGCTTTTCGATAGAGCAAGCCCATTAGACTGCTCCCTTCCGCTCCATCAGATTGAGCAGCCTGGCATTGAAATCGACCGCACTGTTTTGCCCCAGGCCTTTCAATTTCTCATCCATCGCTGCGACTTCAATCAAGCGCGCCATGTCGCGGCCGGGCCTTACCGGAATAGTGACATGCGGCACTTGAAGCCCGAGGATTTCATAAAATTCCCGATCCAGCCCGATTCGATCGACCTCTTCCACGTCGTGCCAATCCTTCAGCGTGACCACGAGGTCGAGGCGCTTCTCGACACGAATACTGCCGATGCCGAAAACCTTGGCCACATCGATAATGCCAATGCCCCGCACTTCCATGTGATTGCGAGTCAATTCGGGAGCTGTCGCCATAAGCTCGCGGCCTTCCAGTGAAGTGATTCGGGTCACGTCATCGGCCACGAGGCTGTAGCCGCGCTCGATCAGCCCCAGGACGCATTCGCTTTTGCCAATTCCGCTCGCACCGCGAATCAGAACGCCCACACCCAGGATGTCCACCATGCTGCCGAACTCTGTCACTGTGGGGGAAAAATCCATTTCCAGAGCGATCGTCGCCGCGTTAATGAACTTCATGGTGATCATCGGGGTACGAAACACCGCAATTTTTGCCTCCGCTGTTACGCCTAGCAACTCCGGCGCAAGATGAAATCCGCGCGACATCACCAGACACGGAATTTTGCGTTCACATAATTTTCTAAATCGCCTTATGCGCAGTTTCGCCGGCAAACTTTTCAAATAAGAATGCTCGGCCGCACCCAGCACCTGCACGCGTTTCTCGGCGAAATAAGTGTAGAAGCCCGACAGGGCGAGCCCGGGGCGGTTGATGGTAGGTTCGCGAATCTTCCGATGAAACCCCACGCCTGGTCCTTCCAGCTTCATCTGTAGCTTTTCGGCGTGCGAATTGTAAAAGCTCTCCACCGTGACAACCGGGACACTCTTCTGCTGGGCGCTTGTAGATGTAATCGTTTGGGTCCCGCGTTCTTCCGCCATGAGGATTTACTTCTAGCGTGAATGACGCGGAATTTCCAATCCTCGAAGAGAA
>DASTZJ010000146.1:0-11107 GCA_035764345.1 Candidatus Udaeobacter sp. | reverse complement strand
ATGCGGTACAGTCTTTTTGCCGGAGGCAAACGACTGCGACCAATTCTTTGTCTCGCCGCGGCTGAAGCTTGTCGCGGTAACATTTATAACGCCCTTCCGCTGGCTTGTGCCGTCGAATGCATCCACACCTATTCGCTGGTGCATGATGATCTTCCCAGCATGGATAATGATGATTTCCGGCGCGGGCGTCCCACGTGCCATAAAGTTTTCGGCGATGGCATCGCTGTACTGGCCGGAGACGCCCTCTTAACGATCGCATTTGAAATCGTCTCCACTACAAAGCCCGCCCCGCGCTACGACATTTCGATTTTGTTGCGGGAGGTTGCGCTTGCGGCCGGAAGCCAAAGACTGATCGCTGGTCAGGTGGCCGATCTCGAAGCGGAAGGCAAGAGAGTTAAGCGCGACCAACTGCGATTTATCCACGAGAACAAAACCGCAGCCATGTTGAAAAGCTCGGTCCGCCTCGGCGCGATGAGCGCCAATGCAGACGCGAAAAGACTCGCTGCTATCACGCAGTTCGGGGAGCGGCTTGGTCTCGCTTTCCAAGTCATCGACGATATTCTCGATGTAACACAAACCTCCGAGATACTGGGCAAAAGCGCTGGCAAAGATGTCGCCGCAAAGAAAGCGACGTATCCTGCAGTGATTGGGCTCGAGAAATCACGCGCTGAAGCCAGGCGGCTCACGCGCCAGGCGCACGATGCTCTGTCTGTATTTCGCGGAGGCGACGCTGAAGCGCTTCATGCGCTGGCAAATTACCTTCTCGAACGCGAGTATTAAGAATCACACGAGCGCCAGATTCGGATCGATCTCTTCAATCACTTTAGATTGAAATCCATCCCGCAATCGCAATAACGCGGCAAACGCGATCATGGCGGCGTTATCCGTGCACAACCACGGCTCGGCATTTTTGAATTCAAATCCTTCGCGGGCGCATGCCTCGCGCAATTGCCTTCGCAATTCCTGATTGCAACTAACCCCGCCGCTGACTGTTACTAGACCGACCCGGTATTTCTGCGCTGCAGCAATCGTCTTGCGCACCACGACATCGATAACCGCCTGTTGAAAGGAAGCACAGAGATCGGCCAATACGCGTCCATCCAACTTGTAGGGCGTCTGTGTCAGCCCCGAAAGCGTTCGGGGTTCACACAAATGCCCTACAATTTTGGCAATCAAATAGCGCACGGCGGTTTTCAACCCGCTAAAACTAAAGTTCTCCGACTCAGGCATGGTACGCGGGAAGTCGAAACGATTTGGATCACCGCCCTGCGCGTGTTTTTCAATCTCGGGCCCGCCTGGATAACCGAGGCCGAGCATCTTGGCTACCTTATCGAATGCTTCGCCCGCGGCATCATCGACAGTTCGGCCGATTAATTGATAATCGCTGAGGCCACGCACGAAGACCGACATCGTGTGTCCGCCGCTTACGATGAGCGAAACATTCGGGCGAATTCGGCTGTTCCGGTCTGCGCCTCCAAAGAAAGGCGAGAGCAAATGTCCTTCGAGATGATTGATGGCAAGGTAAGGTTTGCCAAAGCCAATCGCCAATCCTTTGGCAATCGATGCACCGATCATGAGCGAACTCGCCAGACCTGGTCCGCTGGTCGCGGCAAATGCATCGACTTCTGACAAACGAATCTTCCCTATGCTCGCAACTCGCTCGAGCAGGCTGGGTACATAAACAAGATGATTGCGGGACGCGATCTCGGGCACAATCCCGCCATATTTTTCATGCGCGGCGATTTGCGATGCTACCTCGCTGGCAAGCAAGTCTGACCCTGAGTCACCGTTATGTCCGCGCAAGATCGCGACGCCGGTTTCGTCGCACGAGGTTTCGAGGGCAAATACTGTCATGTCGAGCGAAATCGAGACATCTCTCGCGGTTAAGGTTCGGGGAGATTAGAACAAAGTAAGAGATTCCTCGACTCCACTCGGAATGACAAACAGGGAAAAGTCGCGGACTTTATTTCTTTACTGCTTGTGCTTTTGGCGCGTTCTCTTGCGCATAAATCATGACGCCTTTGAGCGCATCGATTGCTCGCAACATCTGCGGGTCCCTGGCCTTGATAATGTTCTTCTCATCCTCAGGTTTCATATTTCCCGCACTACGTAGCGCAAAGAGAGAACGCTCCTGTTCGGCGGTCAATGCAACACGAATATTTGGAGTTACGCCGTTACCCTGAATGACCTGTTTGCTCGGCGTATAGTATTTTGCCGTCGTAAAACGCACCGCGGAGCCGTCCGGCAATTGCATGACATTCTGCACGGACCCTTTTCCAAAGGTTGTTTCGCCGACAAGGACAGCTCGATGCAAATCCTTGAAAGCTCCCGCAACGATTTCCGCGCCGCTTGCACTGCCTTCGTTGATCAACACCACCATCGGAAAATTCGGCCGCTCCTTTTTCGTAGAGGAAGTTGAATAATCATGCTGTTGAGAAGCGACCCGGCCCTGCGTTGAGACGACTTTTGTGTTGGGCGGCACGAACTGCGCGCAGACGTCGACCGCGCTATTCAACAGCCCGCCTGGATTGTTCCGGAGATCGAGAATGAGCGCCTGCATCCCTTGCTTCTGCAATTCATCGAGTGCTTTCGATAGTTCGTCGGCCGTAGGCTCGTTGAACTGCACCAACCGGATATAGGCGATCTTGAAAGGCCCGGTGAGCTCCGGGTCGAGCAATCTCGCTCCCTTGACACTTTGGATTTTGATCTCCGCGCGTTGCAGTGTGTATTCCTTGATTTCCTTCGTCGAAGGCCGCAGCAGCGTAAGAGTTATTTTTGCCCCGGCAGGCCCGCGCAGAACATTGATGGCATCCTGCAGATCCATTCTTTCGGTCGATATGCCGTTGATTCGCAAAATCTGATCGCCAGAAAGGATTCCTGCCTTGGCTGCAGGTGTGTCCTCCATCGCCGTAATCACTGTAGGCAGGCCGTTTTTCATCGAAACCTCAATCCCGAGACCATTAAAACGACTGCGCGTGTCGTCCTGCATGTCGCGGAAGTCATCCGGATCCATGAACTGGCTATGTGGGTCCAGCGAGGAAAGCATCCCCTTCATTGCCGCGTTGATGAGATCGTGGTAGCTCGTCTTGTTCTCATCCACGTAATCCTGCCGAATCAACTCGAGCGCTTTTGCGAAAATGGAAATTTGCGCGTAGCCGTTATCCTCTTCGCTCTTTCCCTGCTCCGTCTCCTGTGCAAAGACAGAAAAAGCGCAGAGCAAGAGACAGGCCAACGACGGCAAGATGATGAAGCGCCTCATACTTCGACCCCAGTTTGAAAAACAGGCTCACCATCGCTCACTGGAAATTTTTGGCAACACCCAACGCAGACGGTTGTCTTAACTTTGCGCCGCCAATGAAACTAGTCCCTAGCGTTAAAGCTTTCTCGTTCATCCTTTTCCTCGCCGCGCTCTGTCCGTTTCGAGGTTTCGCTGGGGAAACAGAAGGCGGCGAGTACGAGGCGGTGGCCGAGGAATATATTAAGGGCTACCTCGGCGCTCATCCCTTGGAAGGGACCGCTCTCGGACTTCACGAATACGACGGTAAAATCACCGACTACAGCCGCCTCGCGCTCGATGCCGAGCTTTCGCGGCTACGGCGCTTCGACGATCGGCTGAGCAAGTTCGATCCGGGCAAACTGGGTCCTCGTCAATCCATCGATCTGCGAATTGTGCAGGCTGCAGTTAAGAAGGACCTCTTTGAAATGCAGGACATGTCGGTGTTCGAGCGAAACCCCATGGTTTATGCGCGTGCTGCCGATGTGAATGTTTATATCAAGAGGAATTTTGCGCCGCTTGAGGATCGCGTTCGCAGCCTGGTGGCGATCGAATCTCAAATCCCAAATATCCTCATCGCCGCGAGGACAAACCTCAACGAGGTCGTTCCCAAACCCTATGTGGAGCTCGCCATTCAGATCGCGAAAGGGTCGGCAGATTTTCTGAAAAAAGATCTCGTTGCCGCTGTGGGCGGCCTAAAGGACGAACAACTTCGCGGCGCTTTTCACGAGGCCAATCGCAAAGCCGCGAATGCCCTCAACGATTATGCAACATGGCTGGAGCGTGAGAAACTTCCGAAAGCCTCGCTCGATTTCGCCTTGGGTGAAGAAAAATTCCAACGCTTCCTCGCGCAAACCGAACTGGTCGATCTGCCTCCACAAAAAATCCTAGAGATCGGCCTGGAGCAATTAAAAGCCGAACAAACGGCGCTCGCCGAAGCAGCAAAAAAAATCGATCCGAACAAGTCCCCAATCGAAGTTTTCAAGCAAATTCAAAGCGAACATCCCACGCCGCAAAATCTCATCCCGGATGTGGCCAAAGATCTGGACAAAATTCGCAAATACGTCTTGAGCCGTCGTTTGGTCGGCATCCCATCTGATGTCCGAGCGAAGGTCAAAGAGACCCCGCAATACCTGCGCGCTACCTCTTTCGCGTCGATGGATACGCCGGGTCCATTCGAGAAACGCGCCAATGAGGCGTATTACTACGTCACGCCTACGGAGAACGACTGGCCGGAGAAACAAAAAGAGGAATGGCTCACGGCCTTTAATTATTACACTTCCGACGTTGTCTCGATTCACGAAGCGTACCCTGGTCATTATGTACAGTTCCTGCACCTGAACGCATCGCC
The DNA here is from genome assembly GCA_035764345.1 of Candidatus Udaeobacter sp. Lineage (GTDB taxonomy): Bacteria > Verrucomicrobiota > Verrucomicrobiia > Chthoniobacterales > UBA10450 > Udaeobacter. Next base: position 6,482 of record DASTZJ010000146.1, on the reverse strand, counting down.
GGCGAGCAAAGTCGAAAAAATCTTCGGCAGCTACGCGTTCGTCGAGGGCTGGGCGCATTACTGCGAAAAAATGATGCTCGACGAAGGCTACGGCAGTTCCACCACCAGCTCTACTCCCAGCGAAGAGGATGTAAAACGCGCCGCCAAATATCGCATGGCCCAAGCCGACGAAGCGCTGCTCCGCTTATGCCGCTTATGTGTGTCCATTAAATTGCACACGCAGAAGATGTCTCTCGACGAGGCAACCAAGTTCTTTCAGGAAAACTGTTATTACGAGGAAAAGCCGGCGCGCCAGGAAGCAATGCGCGGCACTTTCGATCCCGGTTATCTCAATTATACCCTGGGCAAGTTGCAGATTTTGAAATTGCGCGACGATTACAAAGCGCAGCAGGGCGACGAATACTCGCTACAAAAATTCCACAACGAGCTGCTCAATCACGGCATGCCACCCATCCGTCTCCTTCGCGAAATCATGCTCAAAGATCAGAGCAAATGGGATCAAGTGCTTTAACGGAGGCCAGGCTGCCGGCCTGACTAACTTCCGCAAATCACCACGGAATTTCTTCCCGATCGCGCAAAAATTTTCCAGTTAGCTTCTGCGGCGCATCGGCAGCAAGCCACACAATCGCGTCCGCGCCTTCCTCCACCGAGCGGGTAGCGCCTTGCCCGCCCATATCCGTGCGTACCCACCCGGGGCAAACGGAATTCACGGCAAATTTCGGCAACGCAGTGGCGAGCTGCGATGTCACGCCGTTGAGTGCAGTTTTCGAAATGCAGTAAGCTGGCGACCAACCATCTGCACCGCCGGTCAATTGCCCGCCGCCACTGGAGACATTGATTACGCGCGGCGCTTTACTTTTTCTAAGCAAGGGCACGAACGCGCGTGTTACGCGCAACGCGCCGAGTGTATTTGTCTCGAGTGTCCTTCGCAATAGCTCGTCGCTAATTTTAAGGATCGCATTATCCCCATCGACAATAATCCCTGCGTTGTTCACCAACACGTCCAAATGATCGGCAGCTTTGGCAAACTCGCGCGCAGCAGCAGTGACGCTCGCATTAGCTGCAACATCGATCTCCAGAAAGGTCGCTTCCCCGCCTTTCTTCGCGATCTGATCTGCAGCTTTGCGGCCGGCGTCCCGGTTACGTGCACCGACGAAGACTTGAAATCCTTTTCCCGCGAGCTGACGCGCGACCTCGTAGCCAATCCCTTTATTCGCTCCCGTGACCAATGCTGTTTTCATATGTGGCGATTCGATACCGCTTTAATCGGCGAGGCCGTCGTCATTCTCACGTGGCAACAGGTCCCTCAGCATTGGCTGCGGATTAGACGGCAACTCCTCCACGTCGCGCAATTTTTTCGTGATAACGCGGGATCGAACATCGACATCTTCCATCTTCCGCGAGGCTTGATCGATCTTCTCTTTCACTGCCGATAATGCGTCACCGAATTTTCCGAACTCGGTTTTCACCGACGCCAGCAGATTCCAGACTTCACTGGAGCGCCTTTGGATCGCAAGCGTGCGAAATCCCATTTGCAGACTGTTGAGCAATGCGGCCAGCGTAGTCGGCCCTACGAAAGTGACCCGGCAATCGCGCTGCACGTTTTGAACCAGACCCACACGGCGAATCGCTTCCGCGTAAAGTCCTTCGCTTGGCAAAAACAGGAGAGCAAAATCAGTCGTCTTTGGCGGATTAATGTACTTCTCGCAAATATCTTTCGCGCAGCGCTTCAACTGCGTCTCCAGGATTTTCATCGCCGCTTCCATTGCTGTGGAATCGCCACTTTCCTGCGCCGCGGTCAAGCGCTCGTAATGCTCCATCGGAAATTTTGCGTCAATCGGCAACCAGACCGGCGCGCCGTTCTCATCGCCCGGCAACTTTATCGCAAACTCAACACGCTCATCGGTGTCATCGCGCGTCTTCATGTTTTTAGCGAACTGCTCGGGCGTCAGCATTTCTTCTAACAAGACGCCGAGCTGCCATTCGCTCCAACCTCCACGCGTTTTCACATTCGTAAGTACGCGTTGCAAGCCTCCTACGTCGCTGGCCAATTGCTGCATCGCGCCGAGACCCTGATGGACCTGCTCAAGCCGATCGCTCACCAGTTTGAACGATTCGCCCAGGCGTTTCTCCAGCGTGCCCTGCAATTTTTCGTCAACAGTCGCGCGCATCCTGTCGATTTGCTTCGAGTTGTCCTCCTGCAATTGCTTCAAGCGCAGATCGACAATCGATCGCACGCCTTCGAGAGACTTCGTCAATTCTTCGCGTTGCGCCTTTGCGGCATTCGCACCTTCTTCGCGACTAAGTGCCATCTCTTCGCGAAGCATCCGCTCGCTTCGCTCTTGCGCGCGTTCGAGTAACTCGATCTTTCCTGCAAGCGCCAGATCACCAGATGCCCCGCGCCGTCCCAACAGGAAGAAGATTGCAACAAGGAGGCCCGCTCCAAGTGCGCCGATTACGAGGTAAAGAACGTTCATTTTCCGCGGTGAAATCCCCTGCTGTTAACCATCAAGAGATTCCTCGACTTCGCTCGGAATGACAAGATCGACTAAAACCGCACTTTCACGCCGCCGTACGCAGCGCGACCGAGAGCAGGAAAACCGAACACTTCCGAGTAATGTTCGTTCGCCAAATTGTCGACTCGCCCGAAGACCGAGAACTGTGGCGTAACGTCATACTCCGCGGCGATGTTGACGAAGGAATAATCCTCGATATCGAAATTCGGGCCGCCAAAATTTAGTTCCTCTCGCGCGTTTACGAACTTTGCTTCGACTACCGTGCGCAGTTTTTTGTACCAAAGATACGAAGCAGAAACATAAACTTCATTGCGCGGCCGGCGCGGCAACCGCGCGCCTTGCGGCTGCGAAATGTCAGCCGAGGAAGTTTTTCTGGCGTCCAGATAAGTGTAGCTCGCCGTAAACACAAGATTGGGAATTGGTTGCGCGCGTAATGCGGCTTCCAATCCCTGCGTTTCTGCTGCCCCGAGATTGAGCGTTTGAAAAAGGCCGTTGAACCCAATCACGTTTGACAAATCGTTATGAAAGTACGTCAAATCAATCGCCACGCGATTTTCCCAGAGCTCCTGCCTAACACCGACGTCCCATCCGAAATCCTTTTCCGGGTCCAAATTAGGGTTGTTGCCGAAAATCTTGTCCTGACTGCTCGGCGGACTGAACCCCGTCGCAACGCTCGAGTGCAGCGTTGTGTTTATCTTGTCGATCTTGTAACTGCTTGCAACGCGATAAGTCCACACGCCGCCGAACTCGTTGAAACGATCGAGCCGGCCGCCGGCGACAAAGATCAAATTCTCGATTGGTGTCAGCGTCGCCTGCACAAAGCCCGCGACGTCCTGCGTGTGGTCGCTGATGAAAGTTGGTTGTGGCCCGAACGCTTGCGAAACGAACGGGCGCTCCTGCCCCGCATTGACACGGCTGTAGAAAAATCCCGAGGTGAAGGTGAGCCACGAGGTTGGGCGCAAATTGTTTTGATAATCGACTTGCGTCCGTTCAAAGAGAGCGCGCGTTGGTCCGACAAAGCCATCCTGGTTTGGATCGTTGATTTGCCGTTCGTGATCGTAACTGAAAATGAATTTGTGATCCCACCAGTCGGTTGGCCTCCAATCAATATGAGGACCGATTAACCAACGTTCCGTCAGAAAGTGATCAACGGGACGCGGGTCGAAGATCGTGTTGGGATTTCCCGTGTCGCTTACCGAGTAAGTAAACAGGCTGCCAATCCGCAGTTGTTGGTCAGGCGACCAGCCAACGTCCGCAATCCCGGCAGAGTTGCGGTAATTATTATTGGGACGCGCGTTGTCGGTGTCGAGTCGACTAACACCGATCGAATAATCGAAGTCGTCGATTTTGCCGTCGCTCTGGCCCCATTCGCGGAATGTGTCGTACGATCCACCCTCGGCAGCAACCATCGCTCCTGGCGTCCCTGCGCCTTGTTTGGTAAAAATTTGAATCACGCCAGCGAGCGCGCGCGGTCCGTAGATTGTGCTTTGCGGGCCACGCACGACCTCGATTCTGTCGATATCGTCGGTGGTAAAATCCGCGAAGTTCATTGCGCCAGATAGACCTTGGTTAATCGGAATGCCGTCGAGCAACACCTGCATGTCTTCGCTTGGCAATCCGCGCATGAAAACGGAAGTCAACTGGCCCGCCGTTCCCGTCTGCACCACGGATACCCCTGGCACTTCCCGGAGCGCATCGCTCACGCGTTCGATTTGTTTTTGCTCGAAGTCCTCCGAGGTAATCACGCTAGCGCTAGCCGGTGATAGATCGAGCGGAATGTCGAAACGTGTTGCAGTCACAACAATCGGCTCAGCTTCCAATTCGGTCGGCGAAGGAGTCGGCGACGCCTCCTGAGCGACGCAAATACTCGGCACAAAAGCCAGCAGTGCAAACTGGAGAAAGCGCGCCCTGTGCGCTTCCCAAATATGAATAAACCAAACTGAGCGATTTTGCATAACAAGTTACCTCCAACTCAACTCCGAGAGTTGGACTTGTTAGGCTCATATCACTTGGCGGCCATGGACCGCTGCTGCAACAGCCGGATCGCCCAGCTCTCATTCTTCTTTTTGCGAAGAAGTTTTTTCGGTCTGCGTTTTAGCCGGGATCGTTGGTCCCGGCCGCCGCGAGTCCGAGCCGGACTAGCGGTTCTGATCGTGGCTACAGCCGAATGAGGTGGACCGGACAAATATTCTGGCTCCTGGCGTATGTTCCGATCCCTGTCGGAATCACCTTCTTCCCGCCTTCACCCCCGAAAATTTTCGGGGATTGGCCCAATTGGGAAGTCGTATCCAGTTACAGCAGCGCAACTGCTCCCGATTCGCACGGGATTTCTTGCGCCGATCCACTTTTCCAAGCTCGCAAAGAACTGAATCGAGAAGTAGCGGCTTGCGCTCGCCGCTGCAAGAATTATTTAATCAACCCAACCAACCCTTTCTTGTGTCATCAATTGACTCTCGCTTTAACTTCATTATCACCGGCGGCGCCGGTTTCATCGGCTCGAATCTCACCCTGGCCTTGCAGGAAAGATTCCCAGACGCGCGTCTCACGGTAATTGATGATTTCCGCTCCGGTAATTTCAAGAATCTCACCGGCTACCGTGGCGACTTCGTTGCGCAGAATCTGGCGACGCTAGACTGGCGCGAGCAGTTCAGTAATGAAAGGTTCGACGCGATTTTTCATCTCGCGTCAATCACGGATACGACCAATCACGACCAGTTCGAGCAAGTGCACGACAACGTGGAAAGTTTTCGGCGAATCCTGAATTTTGCCCGGCCCACGAAGACCCGAATCATCTATGCTTCTTCTGCGGCGACCTACGGGCAAGGGACTGAGGCCAGTCTGGAATCAAATAGCGCCGCGCCGGCAAACGTTTACGCCTTCTCGAAAGTGATCATGGATAACATCGCCAGGCGAGCTGCTGGCGAGTCGCCCGATTCGATCATCGTTGGCTTGCGTTACTTCAACGTTTATGGACCGCGCGAAGCACACAAGGGCGTGCCCGCCAGCATGGTGTATCATTTGTCGCGGCAAATGAAAGCTGGTCAGCGGCCGCGTATTTTCAAGCACGGCGAGCAGAAACGCGATTTTGTTTATGTGAAGGACGTCGTCGAAGGCAGCATTCGCGCGCTCGATGCGCAAGCCAGCGGGATTTATAATCTCGGCTCGGGCGAGGCGCGTTCTTTCAACGAGTTGGTCGATGTTCTAAATAAGTGTCTGGGCACCAATTTTCCGCCCGATTACATCGACAATCCGCATGCGCATTATCAAAACTTCACGCAGGCCGATCTTACGAAAGCGCGCAGCACGCTTGGGTACGAGCCGCAGTTTCCCTTGGAAGAGGGCGTGCGCGATTACATGCACTTGCTGTACGGAGGTCAGGCTTCCTAGCCTGAACTCGGCCGACAGGCAGCTTGCCTGTCGGATAATGAACCAATCTTCGGCAGGCTAGCAGCCCGCCAGCCGAGACAGGCTCGTAGCCTATCACCCTTCCCAGAAAAATTTCGTCGGTCGATCGATTTCCGGCGGCAGACTTTTATGCACCGGGCAATTGAGCGCCGTTTGCTCCAGCACTTTGCGATGAGGCGAATCGGGTGGAAGTGGAATGTGAACGTCCGACGGGAGCGCAACAATCCGGCGGGGCGCGTCCTTGGACATTTCCTTTTGCACGGACACCGTCATTCCGCGCAAATCGACACCGAGTTCCTGTGCTTTGATTCCCATGGTCGTACTCATGCACGTAGCCAGAGCTGTAGCGACCAGATCAGTCGGCGAAAACGCTTCACCTTTGCCCTTGTTATCGGTCGGCGCGTCAGTCGATATCTCGGACTGCGACGGGCCGTGCGTAGCGTCGCAATGCAAATCGCCGGTGTAAGTGACGTCGACTTTGACCATCTTGCACTATGTGCTGCGTCTTCTCTTTTGTCATGTCGAGCAAAGTCGAGACATCTCTAATTGTTGAATACCCAG
>DASTZJ010000145.1:0-4178 GCA_035764345.1 Candidatus Udaeobacter sp. | reverse complement strand
AGAACGGATGCACAAGACCGGGCGTCCATTCTGGCCCGAAGGCGCCTGGCGGGATTTCGTTTTCGGTACCGGGGTGCTCGTGGTGATCGCGTTGCTTTCGTACTTTGTCGGGCCGCCAAAGCTCGACGCCCCGCCGGACCCCAGCGTCCTCAATGCCGACCCGCGGCCTGACTGGTATTTGCTTTGGGCCTTCGCGCTGCTCGCGTTGATCCCGCCGGAGGTCGAAGGCTACGTGATGATTCTCGCACCGGTGATCATCGGCATTGTTTTGCTGGCGGCGCCGATACTGAACAACAGAGGTGAGCGCGCGCCATCGCGGCGGCCATGGTCAATTGCTGTGGTTCTGCTCAGCGTAATCATGATCGGCTCGCTCTGGATAGCGGGCGCAAACTCGCCGTGGTCTCCAAACTTCGATCCGCCACCGCTGCCGGAAAAAGTAGTTGGCGCAACCAGCGGGCCAGTGTTCGCCGGCGCAAAAGCTTTTCGCGACAGAGGCTGTCTCAATTGCCACCTCATCGATGGTTACGGCGGCCGTCGAGGTCCCGATCTCACCTATGTTGGCGATAAGCTTTCCGAGAGCGACATCGTGATCCGCATCGTTAACGGAGGAGTAAACATGCCCGCCTTAGGCAAGGTAGTCACGCCGGAGGAACTCGCACAGATCACCGCTTTCCTTCAATCGCGGAAGCATCCCGTCCCCGGAGGGCTGGAAGCTGCCCATCGTTGAAAACGGAGAGTCCTTGGTCCTTTTGTGGGCATTTAACTGTAAGGGAGATCATGTTGTCGCTTTCTGTTCCACGAACCGTTTGAAGTTGCTGAGATAGCTGCGCAGCGCTCCGGTCAGCAGTACCGGCTCGACGATTGAACGGACCTTGACCGTTACTTTCGTTGCGCCACCGGCGAGCGGGTCGAAAGAGATAACACCGACGCGAAAATTATCGGAGACACCCTGCCATGCAATCCGTCGTTCGGGAACACGCATCATGATAGTGACGACGGTCTTCACTTCCTGGCCATTCATCAGCGACGTGCAAGAGAAGCGTGTGTCATTGATCTTTTCGACCTTCTTTATTGAAGCAATGAAACGCGGAAGATCTTCGAACCGTAAACAATTTCGGTAAACTTCCGCCACTGGCGCGCTGACGACGATCGACTGGCGGTCGGCATTCACGTCGATAAAGGTCTGTGCCGGGTTTTGTGGCCTGTTGCCGATGCGAGGGAGTTCATCTTGTTCTGTTTTCATCTGCTGAACCGCTGCGCTTGTTCCTTCGCAAGGAGTTGGCTCCAGCCGGTGGCGAAATTGAAGAACTTTAAGTTAAGGACGAGCCACGGATCATGGGGAGAAGTAGATCGCCGGGGAAAAATTCGCCAGAGATTCGCGCGTTGGGATTTGTTGGTTTTCATACCTCTGTTTCTTGCTACGTAAACGTTACGAGCCACGGAAAATGCTCGCCATGAAGCAGTCGGTAGATTTACTGATGGACCCGGCGAGGGAGTTCGTTGCCCCTCTTTTGAGGGACGAGCCAGAATTGGCAGCACGACCAAAAACAGGTATTTTCGAGGGCTAAGCTGATTAAATCACGCACGGCAAATCACAGATTCATGAAATCGGCTGTTAACGTTCGAGCATTCGGCTTCCAATCGGTCGCCTCAACCCGAGCCAGCAAGCATGAAATCCTTCGTTACGGCCTCGCTGTGCTGTCGGTCGCAGCCGCGCTGGCAATCAAGCTCGTCCTGCGACAGTTTCAGGTGGAATATCCGATCAGCACTACTTTCCTAGCCGCGATCGCTATCACCTTTTGGTATGCGGGAACTGGACCAGGTATTCTTTCTCTTGTCCTTTCAATCGCCGCCTTCACCTTCTTTGTCCTTCCTTATCAGGTTGATTATCGAATCGTTCTCCCCGACGGATCGATTAAGTCTGTTTATGCATCGGCCGTTGGGCTTTCGCACTTTCTCTACATCTTTTATTTTTCGCTCGTCGCGCTCTTGATGAGCTGGTTTAGCGCGTCGCGGCGCCGGGCGGAACGGTTGCTTAGCCAGGCACGCAGCGACCTCGAAACCAAAGTCGAGCAGCGCACGGCAAAATTGGGTAAGCTAAATGACGACTTGGTTGCGGAGATCGCCGAGCGCAGGTTGACAGAAGAGCGACTGACAAAAACAGAGGAGCGTTTGCGCAATGTTATCGGTAACGCTCCTGTCATTCTCTTTGCGTTGGACCGTTCGGGTGTGATCACTCTCTCAGAGGGCAAAGGCCTCGATGCGTTTGGAGTTAAACCTGGGCAACTCGTGGGTCAGTCAATCTTTGATCTTTATGAGGATTCGCCCCGTCTTCACGCTAATGCCCGGCGTGCCCTGGCCGGCGAAGCGGTGACGTTCGTCACTGAAGCCAACAATCAGTTCTTTGAAATACATCTCATTCCGCTTCTCGACAAAATGGGAGAAGTCGCCAGCGTCACTGGAGTTACCTATAACATCACTTACAGGAGAAAGACCGAGCGCGAACTTCGGCTCGTGATCGACACTATTCCCGCGATGTCGTGGTCCACATTACCCGATGGTTCCAATGACTACTGCAGCAAAGGCTGGATGGAATATACGGGGACGAAACCAGGTACGGAATTTGGCTATGGATGGGCGCAAGCGTTCCACCCCGCGGACCGGGCTGCGCATTTGGCAAAATGGCGCGCTGCGACAGAAACGGGGGAACAATTTGAGAGCGAAGCGAGAATACGCGGCATCGATGGCCAATATCGCTGGTTCCTGACGAAGGGCGTGCCGCTGCGCGATGATTCGGGAAGAATTGTTCGCTGGTTTGGCACGAATGTCGACATCGACGAACGCAAACGGGCTGAGTCGTTGCTAGGTGGAGAGAAACGGCTTCTCGAGATGATCGCCAAGGGTGAGTCGTTGGCTGCGATTCTGGATTCGCTCTGCCAGTTGGTCGAAGAACAACTGCCTGATGTTATCTCTTCCATTTTGCTTTTGGACGGAGATCGCTTGCGGCATGGCGGAGCGCCCAGCCTGCCCAATAGTTATAACGATGCAATTGATGGTCTTATTATTGGGCCGTCGGAAGGTTCATGTGGGACGGCCGCCTATCGCGGCGAACCGGTTATTGTTTCCGACATCGCTACCGATCCGCTGTGGGCGAAATATCGCGATCTGGCTCTCTCACACTCGCTGCGCGCCTGTTGGTCCACGCCGATTCTTTCGTCCGAGAACAAAGTGTTGGGGACTTTCGCGATGTACTATCGTGAGCCGCGAAGTCCCACTTCCGGAGATCTCGGCCTGATTGAGCTGGCGACGCACCTGGTGCGGATAGCTGTTGAACGCAATCGTGCGGAGCAAGCTCTGCGCACTTCCGAACAACTCGCGCGCAGCCACGTGGACGTGATGATGCGTAGCCTTGATGTCTTGGCAACTGAAGCCGCTCCAGAGAAGTTCATCGCAGAGATGCTTCGAACAATTGGCCAGCACCTGCACGCGCGTGGTGTCTTGCTGTGGTTGCGGAACCAGGAGGACGACTCGCTGCGCTTGCATCTCGTGATCGAAGGTGACCAACAGGTCGCGCCGGACCCAGAGCATCCATTCATTAAGGACCCGCAGGCGTGGAAAAGAAGTCTTCAGCTTCAGGAGATGCTGTTTACGAAGGCTCCGGTGGTGTGCGACGACATCGAACGGGACCCCCGCCTTGGTGCAGAATTCCGGGAATACCTGATGAATAGAGGGCGCAAGAAGTTCCTGGCTATCCCGATGTTTGTGTTGGGAGAAGTGCGCGGCTTCATTGGTATTCAGCATGTTGAACGAGGAGCGTATCGCCCCGAAGAGATAGAACTGGCCCAGGCTCTGGCCCATCACGTGATGCTAGCAACCCATGGCGCGGAGCTCGCTGAGCAGCGGCGGCATGCCGTCGTGTTGGAAGAGCGCACGCGTATGGCGCGCGATATTCACGATACCCTCGCACAAGGCTTCACTGGCGTGATTATCCAATTGGACACATCGATCGAAGCCCTGCGGGATGAAGAACCCGAAGATGCGGCAAAGCATATTCGCCGGGCGCGTGAACTCGCGCGCGAAAGTCTAATCGAGGCGCGTCGTTCAGTGCACGCGCTCCGCCCACAGGCACTCGAGAAGGCCACTTTCGCTGACGCGCTTAGGGCGATAATAACAAATAC
>DASTZJ010000144.1:0-9491 GCA_035764345.1 Candidatus Udaeobacter sp. | reverse complement strand
CCGGCGTGCCACAAACTTCGTAGGCGGGGTCCCTCACTTCGTTCGGGATGACACACGTTTTGTGCTGCAGAAATTTGCGAACGGCTTGACTGGCAGCGAATATTTCCAGTGGGTTCGAAGACTGCAAGCACAGAACATCTCAGAGTACCAGTTGCGACGGATTGCATCGAGATTCGTGGGGCGCGCCAGAACAATCTCAAAGGGATCGATGTCGATCTTCCGCTTGGGCAATTGACGGTCGTCACGGGTCCCAGCGGGAGCGGCAAATCGAGTCTGGCATTCGAAACGATTTACGCTGAAGGCCAGCGACGTTACGTCGAAACGTTCAGCCCTTACATGCGGCAATTTCTCGACCGCATGGACAAGCCGCGCGTGGACGACATCCGCGGTATCCCTCCGGCGATTGCCATCGAGCAAGCGAACCCAGTCAAGAGCTCGCGCTCGACCGTCGGCACGATGACGGAGATCAACGATTATCTAAAATTGCTCTGGCCGCGTATCGCGCGTGCGTTTTGTCCGAGTTGCAGCCGCGAAATTCGACTTGAAACCGCGCAGTCAATTACAAATCAGATTTTCGCGCAATTTTCCAGCTGTCATTCCGAGCGAAGTAAACCGAAGGTGAACGAAGTCGAGGAATCTCTGACTTCTTCAGAAATATCCAGAGATCCCTCGACTCCGCTGCGCTCCGCTCGGGATGACAAAGAAAGCGCACTGGTAACTGTTCTCGTCACCTTCTGGGTTGCCGTTCCACCCAAAACTGAGCCGCGGAAGTTCTTCGAATTTCTTCTGCAACAGGGTTACCTCCGCGTATGGATCGACAACCAAATTGTACGCGTCGACGCCGATCAAAAATTCAAGCGACTTGGCGCGCGTGTGCAGGTTATTCAGGATCGCATCACGATCTCGGAGGAAAACCGTGCGCGCCTGGTCGAAGCTATCGAAACGGCGCTGCGATTTGGGAAGGGCAAGATTAATGTCGTGCCGATTTCCGGGCGCACTGAGTCCGCGACGGCGCGCCCGGCGGTCGCACCCTACCAATCCGCAATGCCATTCTCCACCGGCTGGCATTGCGCCCATTGCGATCTCGATATTCGCCCGCCTGCCCCTGGGCTGTTCAGTTTCAATAATCCACTCGGCGCGTGTCCGGAATGTCGAGGTTTTGGTCGTACCATCGCAATCGATCTAAACAAGGCGATTCCAAATCGCAGTCTGAGCATCAAACAAGGTGTGGTCCGCGTTTTTCGCGGTGCCGAGTTCGGAGAATCGCAGAAAGATTTGCTTCGGGCCTGCGCACGCAAAGAGATCGATGTCAATGTTCCATTCGAAGAATTGCAGAAGGCCGACCAGGACTTCGTCATCGAAGGCGAGAAGCGATCAGGCGATTATACGGACGAAGATTACGAAAACGATCGGTGGTATGGCGTCCGCGGATTCTTCCGCTGGCTGAAGAGCAAGACTTACAAGATGCATGTACGCGTTTTGCTCAGCCGTTATCGTGCGTACATCACCTGCCCAAGTTGCAACGGGGGACGATATCAGCCCGAAGCGCTGAATTACAAAATTATAGCCGCGCTGGATGACCGCTCGAGCGGTGCTCGCAAAACGCCGATACAGCTAACACTTCCCGAATTCCAGGCGCTATCGATCTTGGATGCCCGTGATTTTCTGACGGCCATCGAGATTCCGTCGAATGATTCGACCGCGCGAATGTTGGGCGACGAAATCTGTGCGCGCCTCAATTATCTCTACGAAGTTGGTGTTGGCTATCTCACGCTCGACCGATCCACGCGTACTTTGAGCGGCGGCGAAGTGCAACGGGTGAACCTCACAACATGCCTCGGTGCGTCGCTGGTAAATACACTCTTCGTCATGGATGAACCAAGCATCGGTTTGCATCCACGCGACGTTGGCCGGCTGGTGCGCGTGATGCACAATTTGCGCGACAAAGGTAACACGCTGCTCGTGGTTGAGCACGAGGAACAAATCATTCGAGCTGCTGACAATCTGATCGATATCGGCCCGGGCCGCGGCGAGCAAGGCGGCGAGTTGGTTTGGAACGGAACGCTTGCAAACTTTGTAAATGGGGCCGGTGCGCCCTCGCGCCGAACAATATCGGGCAACCGGCGCGAGGGCGCGGCGGCTCCATCCCTTACGCGCGATTACCTAACGAATCGCAAATCAATTCCGGTCCCGACATCGCGGCGAAGATGGACGTCATCGATCAAGGTTACTGGCGCACGACAGCATAACCTGAAGAACATCGAAGTCGATCTTCCACTGGGCGTTTTCACATGTGTTAGCGGCGTTTCTGGTTCTGGGAAATCCACGCTGATCCACGACGTGCTCTACCGGAATCTGCTGATCGCGAAGGGGCAGTCGTCTGATCAGGAGCCGGGTGCGTGCAAATCGATCACTGGCGCGCATCGCATCCGCGACGTAATCATGGTCGATCAAGCGCCGCTCGCGCGCACTCCCCGGTCAACGCCGCTCCTTTATCTCGGGCTTTACGATCGGGTTCGCGAATTGTTCGCCGCTCAACCGGAAGCAATGTCGCAGGGACTCACGGCGGGCAGCTTCTCGTTTAATTCCGGCGGCGGCCGCTGTGAACGTTGCTCCGGTACAGGATACGAGAAAATTGAGATGCAATTTTTGAGTGATCTTTTCGTGCGCTGCGCAGAATGCGAAGGCAAACGGTTTCAGCCGCATGTTCTGAAAGTTCAACTGCACGGAAAATCAATCCACGATCTGCTCAAGCTCACTGTAAGCGAAGCAATCGCATTTTTCGCGCAAATCGGCGAGGACAAGAGCTTGTCCGAACCGCTTGGCGTGCTTGAGGAGGTCGGGCTTGGCTACCTACGATTAGGGCAACCTCTTAACACCCTTTCTGGCGGCGAATCGCAAAGACTGAAACTGGTTGGCCATCTCGCGGAAAAAGAAAACGCCCAACGCGAAAATGGGAAGGCAGCTCCGATGAATCGCGAGCACGCGACGAAAGTCGGTGTTGGCAATTTGTTTATCTTCGATGAACCAACCACCGGACTGCATTTCGATGATGTCACGATGCTGCTGCGGTTATTTCAGCGGTTGGTCGATCGCGGTCATTCCATCGTGGTGATCGAGCACAATCTCGAAGTGATCAAGTGCGCCGATTGGATTGTCGATCTTGGTCCGGAAGCAGGAAACGCAGGCGGCGATGTGGTCGCTGTTGGAACGCCGGAGCAAATTACCAAGATAGAAAATTCGTACACGGGGAAATTCTTGCGTCGCGTCATATCGAGCGAAGCGAAGCGAAGTCGAGAGATCCCGTGGCGAAATCGAGAGGGTAGTTCTGCGGGATCCCTCGACGCCGCTCGGGATGACGGCAAGGAACTGGCGCGCGCCGCTGAGGAGGCGCCACGATTTCAAGTTCACGGACGCAACAGCGCAATCCGAGTCCACGGTGCGCGGGAGCACAACCTGAAAAACATCGATGTCAAAATCCCGAGGGAGCAAATGGTGGTCATTACCGGTCTGAGTGGCTCCGGCAAATCCACACTCGCATTTGATATTCTGTTCGCTGAGGGACAACGACGTTTTCTCGACAGCATGTCGCCGTATGCACGGCAATTCGTTGAGCAGCTCGAAAAGCCCGATGTCGACTTGGTCAGCGGGTTGCCTCCCAGTGTGGCGATTGAACAACGGGTCACGCGCGGCGGGGGAAAATCGACAGTCGCGACAGTGACGGAGGTTTACCATTTTCTCCGGCTGCTTTTCGCAAAAACGGGAACGCAATTCTGCCCGGACTGCGATTTGCCAGTCGAAAGACAAAGTCTCGCCGCCATTGCCAAACAAACTGAATCAACAGCGAAACGCGGACCGGTGAGAGTGCTTGCACCACTGGTCAAAGCTCGAAAAGGTTTTCACACCGAAGTCGCGCGCTGGGCGGAACGCCAGGGATTCGACACGCTGTACGTGGACGGAAAACTGGTTCCCATCCCGCATTTTCGAAAATTGGAGCGGTTCAAAGAGCATACGATCGATGTGGTCGTTGGTGTTATCGATCGGAAGCGAATTGCGGAGACGCGTGACGTCGTTCGTCGGGCGCTGGAGATTGGCCGCGGCACGGGGCGTCTGCTTGACTCGAAAAACAGGCTGACAGTCATGAGCACCGAAATGAGCTGCCCAAATTGTGGCCGGGCGTTCGAGGAACTCGATCCGCGTTTGTTTTCGTTTAATTCACCTCACGGCGCGTGTGAGGAATGCGGCGGCTTCGGCGAAATTTGGGATCAGGATCTGCAAACTGCTGCCAGCCCCGACGGTGAATCGGTTCTGGAAACCGAGCTCGCCGCCGAGCGCGAATCCGAATGGATCGAGGAAGGCGAAGCGCACGAATGCCCAAGTTGTCACGGCTCACGCTTGAACGCCGTAGCGCGCCACGTGCGTGTCCAAGACTACACGATCGATCAGTTCACGAATCTTGCGGCCAGCGAAGCAGCACGCAAGGTCGAGAGATTGAAGTTCCGGGGAACGCATCAAACGATCGCTGCCGGTCTGGTCCCTGAAATTCAGCAGCGATTGCGTTTCATGGAAAAAGTTGGCCTCGGTTATCTCGCGCTCGGGCGCTCGGCGAAAACGTTGAGCGGCGGGGAATCGCAACGGATTCGGTTAGCAGCGCAACTCGGCTCGAATCTGCGCGGCGTCCTTTACGTACTGGATGAGCCGACGATCGGTCTTCATCCGCGCGATAACTTGCGATTGCTCGACACGCTCACCGCGCTACGGAACAAAGGAAACTCGCTGATTATTGTCGAGCATGATGAGGAAACGATGCGGCGCGCCGATCACATCGTCGATCTTGGTCCGCGTGCTGGAATTCACGGCGGAGAAGTCGTGGCGACCGGGACGCTCCGCGACGTGGAAAGGAATTCAAATTCCGAAACCGCCCGATGCCTGAAAATACCACTTCAGCATCCTACCCGCGGATCGCGCCGGCCTCTGCGCGACGTTGAAGACTGGATCGAAGTCCGTGGCGCGAGGGCGAATAATTTAAAGGATATCGATGTTCGATTCCCCGTTGGCAGGCTTTCAGTGATCACAGGAATTTCCGGTAGCGGCAAATCGACATTGATGCACGAGATAATTTGGCCTGCGGTGCGCCAGCAGCTGAAGGAAAGAAAACGCGCAGGAAATGGAGATCTGTTCAAACTGGTTAGCGGTGCGCAAGAGATCGAAGCCGTTTACGAGGTCGATCAATCACCGATCGGTAAGACATCGCGCTCGACTCCGGGCACCTATGTCAAAGTGTTCGACGAGATCCGGAATCTTTACGCGCAATTACCCGTTTCGCGGGTGCGTGGATATTCTGCTAGCAGATTCTCGTTCAACGCCGAAGGCGGTCGTTGCGAGACTTGCAAGGGTCAGGGCGTGATCAAACTGGAGATGAATTTTCTGCCGCGTAGCTATGTGCCGTGCGAAGACTGCGGCGGCAAACGTTACAATCCGCAAACGCTTGAGGTACTCTACAACGATAAATCGATCGGCGACGTGATGGACATGACCATCGAAGAAGCGGCGCAATTTTTCTCGGCGCATCCGAAAATTGCGCGCCCGCTCTCCTTGCTGGTCGACACGGGGCTGGGCTATCTCAAGCTGGGGCAACCGAGTCCGACGCTGAGCGGCGGCGAAGCGCAGCGGCTGAAGCTAGTCACGCAACTCAAGCGTGGTGTTAGCCGCGCGGCGGATGAGCAGATTCGCAAAATGCGCAGACCAGGCTCTACATTGTATTTGCTCGAGGAACCCACCATTGGCCTGCACATGGCCGACATTGAACTGCTTTTCAACGTACTTCATCGACTCGTCGACGAAGGAAACACGGTGATTGTCATCGAACACAATCTCAGCGTGATCGCAGAAGCCGATTACATTGTTGATCTTGGCCCAGAGGCCGGCGCGGATGGAGGCGAAGTCGTCGCGTGCGGGACGCCGGAACAAGTCGCAAAGAATCGTGTCAGCCGCACCGCGCCGTTTTTGCGAAAAGCGTTGAACACATCGCGCGCGAAACCGGCGTTGTCATCCTGAGCAAAACGAAGGATCTCGCACTCGAGACTCTCCTTTTCGTTGCGGCTGTCAGGCACATCTGTGAAACTCGAGCCAGTGTTCGCGTATTATCTGCACAATCTCGATCCAATTATTTTTCGGATTTACGATAATGTTGGCCCCCGCTGGTACGGTCTGGCTTATGTGCTCGCTTTTATCTGTAGCTATCTCCTCTTGCTTTGGCTGGCTAAACGTGGCTTTGCTGATCTTCCTCCACAACGAGTAGGCGACTTCATCACTGGCTGCGCGCTGTTTGGCGTGATCATCGGTGGACGGCTTGGATACGTTTTCTTCTACAAGCCCGAAATGCTGCGCGAGCCGCTTTCGATCTTGCGCGTTTGGGAAGGCGGAATGTCCAGCCACGGCGGAATGCTTGGCCTGTTGCTTTTCACTTTGTACTACGCGCACCGGCACAAAATCTCGTGGACAAACCTGGGTGATAATTTGGTCGTCACCGCGCCGATCGGCTTGTTCTTCGGGCGCTGCGCCAATTTCATCAATGGCGAACTTTACGGACGGATGACGAAAGTTCCCTGGGCGATGCAATTCCCCAAGGAACTATTCGATCATCCTCAGGAAGCCGAGCGCGCAGTAGCGGCATGCGCGCGAATCGACCCGTCGCTGGCCACACCAGATGCAATCGTTGACGCAGTTCGTAGCCAGCCACAAGTGGTCACTGCGTTGCGCTCAATCCTTTCGCCGCGCCATCCCTCGCAGCTTTACGAGGCTTTTTTTGAAGGAGTCGTTCTGTTCGCGACTTTGTGGTTCGTGCGTACGCGCAGGCGCGAGCCGAATGGCGTTTTGACCGGACTGTTTTTTATCTGTTACGCGACTTTTCGGATCGTAATCGAATATTTCCGCGAGCCCGACGCGACACTGATCGGTCCCTTCACACGAGGCCAATTCTTTTCCTTCTTCCTCATCGCGATTGGTCTTGGGTTTGTTGCAGTGGCAAAAATGCGACCGACGTTTCCAAGAGGTCGAAATGACAAGTAGCGTTTCTCCAAAACGGCGTTATTACTTAAGCCGGTGAAACGGGAATGCTCGTTCCGGAAATCGTAGCGGCCAGCGGCGGTCTCCTTTTTGCGTTCGATCACGCGACGATCGCAGGAAAACTCGTTCTCACCCTACTCGCTGTCGTCTCCGTTTTCAGTTGGTCAATCATGATCACAAAATTGCGCGTGATCCGGTTTGCCCGAAAGCAGAACGCGCGTTTCCTCGCCGCTTTTCGCCAAGACCGACAACCGCTGCGCTTGTTTGAGAAGAACGCCCGCTTTCCGGGATCGCCGGTATTCAACGTGTATCGCGCCGGCTGCGAGGAAATGACATTCCATCTGCTCGGTTCGCCGGAGGTGGACGATACGTTTCGCGCGCGACTGGGAATCGCTGACAAAATTTCACCAGCACAAATGGGCGCGGTAAATGCGGCGATGGAACGAGCCGTTGGCGAAACAGCGCTTTCACTTGAATCGCAGATGATCTTGCTCGCGACTGCAGTTAGTGGTTCGCCCTTTCTCGGCTTGCTCGGCACGGTCTGGGGCGTCATGGACGCTTTCACCGGTGTGGCTGAGGCCGGATCGCCCAGTCTCGTCTCGATGGCGCCGGGCGTCTCCGGCGCGCTTATCACAACGGTGACTGCACTCTGCGTCGCTATTCCCGCGATGTTCGGTTACAATTTTCTCGTCACCAACATTCGCGGCATCATCGTCGAGATGGACAACTTTGCCGCCGAGCTCGCATCCGAGTTCGAGCACAAATACGTCGATCACGGCTCGCGTGAATCAGCCTTTCGCAGATGAGACGCTACTCGCAACGCCAAAATCTCTCAACGCTCAGCGAGATCAATATTACGCCGTTGCTCGATCTCGCTTTTGTGCTGCTCATCATTTTTATGATCACAACGCCGTTGCTGGAAAGCAGCATGAACCTTGTGATTCCATCCAGTGGCGCGACAAATCCGCCGATCAAGTCTGCCCAAGTGCAAATTGTCTCGATCGACCGTAGTGAGGCGATTCGGTTCAACAATCAGGTAGTCGATTTAAAAGCGCTCACGGCACGACTGGCGGAATTGAAGCAGACGAATCCAGACGTCGCCGTTGTGATTCGGCCCGATCGCGAGTTGCCTGTGCAAAAATTGATTGCGCTGATGGACGCGCTGAAGCAGGCGCAAATTACGAAGGTCGGCATCGCCACCAGGGCAGACTCGAAATAAATGTCGACGAACCCGCCTTCGCGTAACTACGGCATGGCAAGCGGGCGTTTTTGGCGAAACGTCACGCTAATAGCGCTTGCCCATGTCGCACTGATCGCAGGATTAATTCGCTGGAGTCTCGCAGCCAGAAGCGCACCAGATGCGGAAAGCTTGATTTGGTTGAGCGGCGCAGAAGATATCGCGGCCCGAGCAGCTAATCGCGAAGCACAACCGGAATCGAAGCCTTCAACTCCTCTGCCGGAACCGAAGTCGTTGAAACCGGATGAAGTCGAAGAAGAAAGGCCTCTCCTAGCGACAGCAAAGAGCGAAATCGAATTGTCCACGCCGAAACCGACGCCCGTCGTGAGTTTTACTCCGAAGCCAACCCCAAAACCAACTACGAAACCAAAACCCAAACCGACTCCCAGAAAAACTGTGCTGGCCAAAGCGTCCAAATCATCGGCAAGCCCCAAGTCGAATCTGCCAAAGTCCAAGGGACAGCAAAGCGATGCGAGTAATGAAAAAAAGAAGAGTACGAAAACCGTTAGCGCGAAAACTAGATCGACATCGGATAGCGGGAGCGGGAAAACAGATTCAGCCGGCAAAGGTGGGAGTGCGGGCGGAAGCAACCCATCGGAATTCGGATGGTATGGCAACATGCTGCATGACCGTTTTTACAGCGCATGGATCCAGCTGACTACTACGGTCGCTTCCGGCGCGAAAATTTCGACGGTGGTGAAAGTTCGAATCGAAAAAGACGGTGGCATTTCCAAATTCGAGATCATCAAACCTTCCGAAAACGTTGTGGTGAATGAATCTGTTGCCGCGATTGCGAAACGAGTGACTGAAGTTGATCCGCCACCGGTCGGGCTTGGCAATGGCAATCACTACGATGTAAAAATCAATTTCGAGTTAAATACCAATCAAGAAACGGCGAGATAACAAACATCTCCGTCCTGCGGCGTCGCGAAACTTGGACGTCCGCGATTCAACCGCGGTCTTTCGAAAATTTCTCCTCGATCAATCGGTGTAAATGCTCAGCTATGGCTGGATGATCGAGGCGCTGAACGACTTCATCCAGAAAGCCGGTCACAATGAGGCGCTGAGCCACCGGGACAGGGATACCGCGCGTGCGCAGATAGAATAGTTCGTCTTCGTCGATTTGACCGGAAGTCGCCCCGTGGGTGCAACGGACGTTGTCGGCGAGAATTTCAAGTCCGGGCAT
>DASTZJ010000143.1:0-3424 GCA_035764345.1 Candidatus Udaeobacter sp. | reverse complement strand
GGATCTCAGAGATCTGCCTCAACGATGCCGGCTACAGAAATGCTTCCGCAACGGAATCAGCCAGCCTCTTGCCTTTTCGAGTTAGCACGAGATTACCGTTCGATTTTCGAAGCAGTCCCAGTGAAATAAGCTCTTCCGTTTCTTGCCCAAAGTGTCTCAACTCCGAAGCAGCCACTCCGTAGCGCGTACGGAATGAGAGCGCGATTCGCTCCGTGCGTTTCATTTCGCTCGTTAGGTTTTCGCTGAATCCTCTGGGCGACTGGCCGGAAAGAACGCGATCAGTGTAAGAACGATAATCACAGACATTCTGCCAACGCTGCATGCCGACAGTCGAAAACGCGCTCGGGCCGATGCCCAGATAATCTTTGCCCACCCAATAGGCGCTGTTATGAAGTGATGAAAACCCGGGACGTGTATAGTTTGAAATTTCGTATTGTACGTAGCCGGCCTCTTCGAGGATCGACATAGCCATCTCGAAAAAAGCGGCATCTGTGTCTGTGTCCTGCAGAAGTTCACCACGCGCGTGGCGCATAAAGAATTCGGTGTCCTCCTCGTATGTGAGACAGTAGGCAGAGATGTGCTCAGGCTGGAGGCGGGTCGTTTTCTCCAATGTGAATTTCCACTGCTCAATTTTCTGACTTGGCAATCCGAACATGAGATCGACATTGATGTTTGAAAATCCGGCAGCTCGTAGAATATGGAACGATTGCTCGGCTTGCTGTGAGTTGTGTTCTCGTCCTAAAACGTTCAGCAAGTCATCATCCCAGGACTGAACTCCAAGGCTAACCCGGGTTACTCCAAGTTTGCGAAGGAGCGCAGCTTTGCGCGCTGACACGCTCCCTGGATTCGCCTCGATCGTCCATTCTGCAAGCGATGAGAGATTGAGTCGCTCTTGGAAACCTCCGAGCAGAAATTGTAATTGCGAAGTCGTGAGAGCCGTCGGAGTGCCGCCACCGAAGTAGATGGTTTCAGGCGATAGCGCAAAACTTGCGCGTTGCTGATCGAGATCGCGTAATATTCCTTCGCAAAATCGCCACGTCTGCGAGCGATCCAGCAAATCTTTGTAAAACGCGCAATACGGGCAGATGCGGGCGCAAAAGGGGATGTGAACGTAGATGTGGCGAATTGGGTTCATCTTCATCTGCTCCTAAATTGTAGCGCGTCTGTGTCAGCTCCGAAAGCTTTCGGAGTTCACAGAAACGCCCTACAAAATTGGGTGGGTGTTTTAAGGGGATGCAGTTGTGATTCGCAGCGTTACCCATAGAATCGCTTGGTCTTTGCTCGACATGACAGAACTACGGAACGTAGCCCTCATTCTATTTTGCGCTATTGTCTCCGGACTAGCGCAAACGCCGCAGCCCGCGCCGACTCCGTCGATCGTGTATTCTGTGCACGATTCTGGCGCGATCAAAGATTACAAGACGAACCCGCGGATCGTGCGTGAGATGGTGAATCGCCTTGTCCTCGCCGCGACCGGTCAGTCTGATGTAGGGAAGGCGTGGGCGTCGCTCGTTTCTCCCAATGACAAGGTGGGAATCAAAATCTGCGCAGCCGGCGGCGAACTTTTCACGACGCACCATGACATCGTGAATGCGATTGTCGATGGGCTCGCTGCGGCGGGACATCCACGTGGCAGCATTATTGTTTGGGACCGCTCTCTTGGCGGGATCAAGGACGCCGGATACCGGCCGGCAGCTGATGGTTACCAGCTTAAGGCAACCGCGCCGCACGACGGGTACGATCCGAAAGCAGTCCTCTCTGCTCCTTTACTTGGGAAACTGGTTTGGGGCGATCTCGAATATTTCGGTGATGCAGGAAAGATGCCAATGCTATCCGATACCGAGAACACGAGCAATGTGAGTCATTTCTCCAAGATCGTTTCCACTGAAGTAAACAAGATTATTAATGTTCCAGTGATGAGTATCAGTGAAACGAATGGAATCGCCGGTTGCATTTATAACATGACAATTCCGAACATCGATAACTGGCGCCGCTTTGCGCAAGGCTCTCGTTTTGGCGCGGAAAGTCTAGCGGAGATCTATGCCAATCCAATCATCGCAAAGAAAGTGGTGTTCAATTTGATGGATGGCCTCATCGCGCAATACGCTGGTGGCCCGCAGCCTCAACCAAACTATGCGATTCATCATGCCACGCTGTATGCGAGCAAGGACCCGGTGGCTTTGGATGCCATCGCGCTGAAGTATTTCGAACAATGGCGCACACGCGCCAGTCTGCCCGCGATTGGCCCAATGGCTGCCTATGTCGATTACGCCAGTCAGATAGGCTTGGGTAACTCAACGCCGAATCGGATCGAGGTAAAAGATATTGGGAGATGATTTCTCGTAGTTTTTTGTGGCTGCATGGACAAAGCACTCAGCTACAGATGAGAAGTGAAAGCGGTGGAGCCCCGCCGCACTCCACAACGCAAGCGCGCAGTGTGCATCGAATTCACGGCCACGTTTTGGAGTGTGGCACTGCGCTGCCGCTTTTGATGTACTCGAAGTTGGCGAGCTCCATCACATGACCGCGCGATCACAGTCTCCTTTCCAGGAGCTACGGACGACAATCCTGGGTTCAGTCTCTCGTTCATTTTATCTTTCGATTCGATTTTTGCCGGCTCAATTGCGCGAACCGATTGCGCTCGCGTATCTGCTTGCGCGGACAACAGACACCGTTGCCGACACAACTCGAATTCCTGGGGCCGTGCGTATGGAGGCCTTGAAAATGCTCTCGGACGGGATTCAAGGCAAAGCCTCGCGCGAAGTGGTTATCGATGGTGTCGCATCATTTGCGCCGCTACAAGAAAATGCAACGGAGCGAACGCTCCTGGATTCGTTGCCCGATTGCTTGGAATGGCTCGAACAAACCGCGGGAGCAGATCGCGATGACATTCGCGCTGCGCTCGAGAAGATCACGCACGGCCAGATGCTTGATTTGCATCGGTTCGACGATCCGGTACAAGTTCGCGCGCTCGGCACTGCCGCCGATCTGGACGAATACACATATCTGGTCGCGGGTTGTGTGGGCGAATTTTGGACACGACTCTGCTTCCGACATCTCCGAGATTTTGCTGGCTTAATCCCCGACGAAATGGTTGCGCTCGGACGGCGCTACGGTATGGCCCTCCAGTTGATCAACGTCTTGCGTGACGCCGGGGGCGATCTGCGAGCTGGTCGATGTTATTTTCCGGAGGATGAGCTCGGCGCGCTCGGTCTGACTGCGGCCCAGATTTTGTCCGAATCGGATCGTTTCCAACCGATCTATCAAAGATGGATGGAAAAAGCGCAGGATGGTCTGGCGTGCGGGATGCAATATTCGCGCGCGATCCGACACCGGCGAGTGCGCGCCGCCACAGTTTTACCGGCGTTAATCGGAGCGCGCACGCTTGCGCTGCTACGTCAAGCTGGGGCCAGCGCGCTGGATC
>DASTZJ010000142.1:0-2174 GCA_035764345.1 Candidatus Udaeobacter sp. | reverse complement strand
GAGACGCGCGTATGCTGGATGGCATGGATTGCCGATCCGGATGGCAACCGGATTTGCCTGCATTCGCGCAAAGACGGGACGGCGGGATAGGCTACGCCTCGCCAGATGCAGGCACTGTCGCTGCAGTGTTGCCGCTCAATTTCTTAAAATGAAGTTGATTTACACGGCGACCGTCGCTTTGAGAAACTGTAACGACATAGTTATCGATGTTAACCTGTTCGCCCTGCTTCGGCAGGTGACCAAGCAGATGCGTGACGTATCCGCCGACGGTGCTCACATCCGCGCTTTCCAGTTCGAGCTTCGCGAGCTCGTTTAACTCATAAAGTCCAAGCGCGCCGTCCACAGTGAATTCGTTTGCGCTGATTTTGCGAAACTCTTCCTTTTCAAAATCGAACTCGTCCTGGATATCGCCGACCAGCTCCTCGAGCACGTTCTCCAGAGTCACGATGCCAACCGTTCCGCCAAATTCATCCACCACCAGAGCCAGGTGCGCATGCTTGCTAAGGAATAACTTGAGCAACTTCTCCAGTGGCATCATCTCAGGGACGGGAATCAAATCGCGTTTGATCTTCAGCAGGTCCGGAAGCTCCGCGCGCATCAGTGAGAGTAGCTCCTTGATGTGGATCAGGCCGATGGTGTTATCGAGATTCTCGCGACACAAGGGAAACCGCGTATGCTGCGACTCGATTGCCTTTTTCACATTGGCCTCGAAACCGTCCTCCAGATTGAAATAAACGATTTCTCCTCGTGGCGTCATGATGTCGCGCACGACGCGGTCACGCAGATCCAGTACATTAAAGACCAGTTCGCGGCCAAGAGGTGTGACCTCGGCGGATTTTTCGCTTTCTTGAACGATCAATCGCAGTTCTTCCTCGCTATGCGCCAGTTCTCCCGCAGCGATGGGTTCCACACGAACAAGACGACGAAGCACCCAGTTACTCGCGGCGTTTAGAAACCAGATCGCTGGTTTAAAGATCGCGTAAAACCACCGCAGCGGCGTGCTCACAAATAGCGCAGCAGGCAGGGCCTTGCGGATGGCGAGAATTTTGGGGGCTTGTTCTCCGAGTACGATGTGTAAAAACGTGATTGCTGAAAATGCCAGCGCAAAGGAAATCGACTTAATTACCGGCGCGGATTCGATTCCTGCAAGAGCGAAAAATGGTTGAAGCATTCGCGCGAGGAAAGGCTCCCCCAGCCAACCAAGCCCGAGGCTGGCTGCAGTAATCCCAACCTGGCAGGCCGAGAGATAGGCGTTCAGATTATCCCTAATCTGTTTTACGAAGGCCGCTCGTCGCACACCTCCGGCCGCCAATGTCTTGAGCTGACTGTCGCGGATTTTGACCAGCGCAAACTCGGCGACGACAAAGAAGCCGTTGAGCAATACCAACGCGACAATGGTCGCCAGTTTGGCGATCAGAAGCATCAACGGGTCCCAATGCTTCGCGACAACGTCAGCAATGGGTGCCAGGAGGAATAATGAGGGGAAGTTCATCCAGTGGTTCGCGTAGCAGCCGGTTTGTAGCCGGCCGATTCACGCGCCGCACAGCGACGCGCCTACGTGGAGAATTTACCAGCTCGACTTGGTTACGCCAGGAATCAAACCTTGGGAAGCGAGCTCGCGGAAAGTCAAACGCGAGATCTTGAACCGGCGAATGAAAGCGCGCCGGCGCCCGGTGACCTCGCACCGGTTCACGACACGCGTCGGACTGGCGTCGCGCGGCAATTGGGAAAGCCCGGCATAGTCTTTTTTCGACTTCAACTCTGCGCGTAACGCAGCGTACTTCTTCACCGTCGCGCGTTTGCGTTCATTGCGATTGATCCAGGCAGTCTTGGCCATAAAAGAGTGCTGACTATAATGCCAGCGCCTTAATTTGCAACAGAAGCCAGTTCCCGGTCGCTTACCCCAACGCGCTTGTTCGTCGCCGTTGCTTGACCAGCGCGCTGGTCGATCGGCTCCCACTGGGCCGAGCGGGACTCCGCTTCTGCTTAAGTGATTGCGTCCGGTTCAGGCTGTCCTGCAAGACCTTAACCAGATCGACAACGTTGGTCGGCGCGTGAGCAGCCGGCGCTTTCGCCGCGATCTCTCTGTTCTGCGCTTTCTGCTCGATGATCTCCATCAACGCCGTCCGGTATTCGTCGCGGTACTTTTCCGGCTCCCACGAGACCGCCATGCT
>DASTZJ010000141.1:0-2993 GCA_035764345.1 Candidatus Udaeobacter sp. | reverse complement strand
AAGCGGCGTCCAAGTCTTACCGTAATCTGTTGTTTTGAAAACATACGGCGCCATGTCGCCAAAAGTATGTCGATCAAACGCGGCATAAGCGGTGCCGGCGTTGAAGTTGCTCGCCTGCACCCACGTTACCCATGAATTTTTCGGCAAACCGGGAACATTGCCGGCGACATTGGTCCACATCTTGCCGCTGTCCCGAGTGACTTGAAGGTTGCCGTCGTCTGTGCCGACCCAGATCAGCGATTTGTCCTTGGGCGATTCACTGATCGAGTAAATCGTGGTGTGCATTTCCGCTGAGGAATTGTCCACCGTCACGCCGCCCGATTGCTCCTGTTTCTGTTTTTCCGGATCGTTGGTTGTCAGATCAGGCGAGATGCGTTCCCACGTTTGGCCGTGATCGCGCGACCGAAACAGAAACTGAGCGCCGATATAAATCGTTCCCTTTTCGTTAGGCGAAAGCGCGATTGGCGTATTCCAGTTGAACCTGAGCTTTTCATTGTAATTCGGCCTTGGCTTGATGTTGCGAGCTTCGTGCGTGTAGCGATTTACCCTACCGATCTCGCCACCTTGATATTCGGCATAAATGTAATCGGGATCGGCGGGATCCGGAAACATCCAGAAACCATCGCCGTTGTACATGTTTTCCCACTGCGCATTCGTGACGCCGCCGGGGTATTGCGACTCGCCCACAAACGAACTGTTATCCTGTAAACCGCCGTAAACGCGGTAGGGATCCTTGTCATCCACGCTAACGTGATAGAACTGGGAGACTGGGAGGTTTTCAGCTTTCCACCATTTCGCTCCACCATTGTAGGAATACCACATCCCGCCATCGTCGCCGGAGAACACGACCTGGGTGTTGGTTGGATCGATCCAGACGTCGTGCACGTCACCATGCATCCCCCCGAATCCGCCGACCACCGCGAAACTTTTGCCCGAATCCTCGCTGACAATCAGCGAGCCATCAGTCTTAAATATGCGGTTGGGATTTTTTGGATCGACAATCAAGTTCGCAAAATAGAACGGGCGCCACACCATCCATTGGCTCTTATCTCGCTTCTCCCAAGTCACGCCGCCATCGTCGGAGACAAAGAGCGCGCTATCGGGTGATTCTACAAAAGCGTAAACGCGCTTGGTATTCGAAGGCGCGATTGCCACTGCAATGCGTCCGTATGGCTTCTTCGGGAAACCCTTATTGGCCTCCGGCGTAATCTCCGTCCAGGTGTTGCCGCCGTTCGTAGAATAAAATAATCCACTGGCTGAAGGTGCCCTGGGACTTTCCCCACCAGAGCGGTACTCCCAGCCTTTGCGCCGGAAGTCCCACATCGCTGCGAACATGATGTCCGGGTTTGCCTGATCGATTGCGACATCGGTGCAGCCAGTCGAAAGATTCGGTCCTTTAAGAACTTGGTTCCACGTTTTCCCGCCATCGGTGGTTTTGTAGAGACCGCGATCGGGCGAATCGCTCCAGAGCGCGCCAGGTACCGCGGCAAAGATCGTTTCGCTGTTCTTTGGGCTCACTGCGATCTTTGCAATGCGCTCGGACTTTTCCAGACCGGAATGCGTCCATGTTTCGCCGCCGTCAGTGGATTTGTAGATCCCGTCGCCAATTGAAACGCTGTTGCGCGTCCACGATTCACCAGTTCCGACCCAGACGTTTTTCGAATTTTCAGGATCGAGCGCTATTGCGCCAATCGATTGCACGGGTTGTTCGTCGAATACCGGTCGGTATCGGGTCCCACTGTCGTCGGATTTCCAGACGCCGCCACTGGCTGCGCCGACAAACAACGTAATTTTGCCCGATCGCTCGCGTGTACCCGCGATGGCGGAGATGCGTCCGCTCATCGTCGCGGAGCCTATGTTGCGCGCGCCGACGCCGGAGATCGTTGCTGAGTTGAATGGCGCATCTTCTGCGTGGCAAAGAATCGCGCAAAGCATCAATGAAAGTGATGCGAAGGCGTATCGCAGTCCAAAAGCACTGCGTGCGAAATGCACAGAGACGTTTATTCGTTTTTGCGAAAGCTTTCGCAGTACGCACGCGTCCTCGCGTCGCTTTTGGTGGTTCAACATCCTCATCTATTGATCAGCGCTGTGGCTGCGGGAGACTTATTTGGAAGCCGGGAAAGTGAAATATCGTGTCATCCACCGGCACGTTGGCTTCGACCTTGTCGATTATGATCCTTTGCTTGTCAGGTGCACCCTTGCGCCCGAACTCGATTGACGTCGGAACGAATACGCCCCCGGCTTTTTCATAATCGCCCAGGTCGGTCTCTACTTCCTCGTATGCGCCGTGTCTCGTGCGTTGTGTTAAGACACGAATTTCCAAAAAGTGATCAGGATCCAGATAGACGAAACTTACGTCGCCGTTCTTCCGCGTCACTTTCAACTTGTGCGCTGGGGTCCCTTCGACGTCTTCAGTTCCGAGATATTCCACCTGGTTACCTTTCGCTTGCCAATCGACCAATGGCCCATCCATTTCCGCATCTTCCACGAGCGCTTTGACATCATCGGCCGACATTCGTTCGGGATCTTTGCGTCCAAAGAATGGTGAAACTCTCCATCCGTCCTTGCCGTCATACGCCTCGATCTGAGTCATTCCCTGGAGAGACGCTTCGCTGCGGACTTCGTCGGGCCGCTTCCTGATTTGCATGTAGGCCAATTGAATTTGCCCTTCTTGCACAAGCAGTTTGCCGGTGAGCCGCAGTGTTTGGAGATTATGCAGCGCAGCAGCTCCGCCTTTCGCTTCGATGTTCTTGGCAACCAACTGATCCACGGTCGGCTGATTTCCGCCCTGCGCAAAAATTGTCGGCGCGATGAGCGCGCTAAAAATGAGAGAAATTACAGAACGCAGATACATATGAGATTTCGGAAACACATATCAGACACTGCAGCGCCACGGATATTCAAACGAATTCGAAACGCAAGCTGTTCTCGAAGCAAAATTGCTTTTGAACCTGGATCCGCAGAAGGCAATTTTCGTATCCAGAATTGCCGGA
>DASTZJ010000140.1:0-4253 GCA_035764345.1 Candidatus Udaeobacter sp. | reverse complement strand
AAAATACGAATTTTCACCGGAGCGGAAACACGCGCGGCTCCGCGCGTAGCTGATCGCCTGACGTTTCATCGGGACGGCCACACGCCCTGGGTGCGTCGCCCGGGTAAGTGTTCAGAGAGGTCACTGAGGGACGAGGGAAGGGCTTTCGTAATCAGCAACACACGGTTCCAGCCTTTGAAATACTGCCCTCATACCGAACCACCCTCGAGAATTGCGCCAGTCCAACCCTGAGATTCGGCGAAGTGTTGGATTTCTGTCTCCCGTTTTGTCCGCGCCATCTCTGCGTGGCCAGCAACGCTCCAAATCATTCTCAAAAACGACGCAAAATCGCGTTCTCCGAGCCGAGCTCCAATATGTTCAGCAAGCGCTTTCAGAATTATGATCGTCGATGAAGGCATTGCCAAGATCAAGTGTTTCTCCTCGTGATGAGTGAACAAGCCGAGCCGTGACATATTTGCCACACAAACTTTACCATTCGTCACATGACTGGTCGGCTCCTGCCACGAAGCTTCAGCGTAAATGGAGGCAATTCATATCCTCTCGATCGACTGGGACTTCTTTGTATCCCTTTTTGGCCCGTCTCAGCTCGTCGTTACAGCCCCGAGGCGCGCACCCGCCTGTTGGTTTGAGCTAGATCACTCGTATCGATTGTTCTGGAAACGTGTTCACGTTATTCCGGGTGCGCCACTGGTCTGGGATATTCATCACGCGACGCTGTCAGGCCTGCGCCGGTCAGGCATGGAGCCGTTCGCGTCGGCAACACACGTCGTGAGCTTTGATGCCTACCACGACGGGGGTTATTTTGACGAACCAACAGGCCTCTATGACCACGACTGGACGGCTGCGTATCCATCCGTGGAAGTGATCTTGCCACAGTGGCGACCGCTTACTGGTGAAGAGTATCCGCCACTCGTTTCACTCTTGCAGACGAATGATGATGGCTATCGCGAGTTCCCAGGCCCGTTCGCTGGCGTTTTCATTTGTTGTTCGCATGAGGGCACGCCAAAAGAGTCGCATGACGCTTTTCAAGAATTCCTAGCGCTGGCACCGGAGCCAGTCCAAACAGCACAACCCGAATTGCGGGATCATGTGAGCGGCTCAAAAAACTCTGCATATTCGCCGACGCCGTAAGCGCAACATTCATGTAACGTCAATGTCACCTAATCGTTTCGAACAGCGCCGTGGCGGATGGGTCAAAGTTCGAATCGGCGTGAGTCTGAACGCGGTCCGTCGAATTCCGAATCACGAAACTCAGGGGTAAAACATCTACATCAACAGGAGGGTTTTATGGTGAAGAAAACAATCAATGCTCTGGCTTGTGCGCTAATCGGGGCTTTGGCGTTCGCGCAAACGAGCACGAAGACCACAGAGCAAACGACCGCTATTCAGCCAACAATGAGAGCGGAAGCAACTACGGCACCGACAAGTCCCTCCGTCGCTGTCACAACGTACGAGCCAGGTAAACTAGTCGTAGTCGCCTCTGAAAGCGCGCAGGATACTTTTAGTTTTGTGCTCGACAAGACGGTTCGCTACTTCAACAAAGCCGGCAGAAAGCTCGACGAGCACCTGATCAAACCTGGCACTCGTATTCATTTCTATTACGACGGCACAGGCAAAACTCGCGTGGTCAATGGTGTGGTCGACGAAAACTAGGCGATAAGAATTCACGATCTCAAAGCCACAGGGACCCGGTCACGTCCTAAGCGAGGAAATGTTTCCAAAGCTTCCAGAAAGAGAATCGGGTAGCGGTACGGTTGACCGCGATTGATTTTGCTCGTGTGTACACCATGTGGGAAAAGAGCAAAGACCTCGCGCGTTCATTTAAGCGGGAACTGACAATCTATCAAAGAGTCTTAGCTGATTCGCGCACGCCTGTTCAGGCAAAGATTTTTCTCGGATTGGCCGTCGGCTATCTTTGTATGCCGTTCGACTTAATTCCCGATTTCATCCCAGTAGTCGGCCATCTGGATGATTTCATTATCGTCCCTGCGTTAGTGTGTCTAGGGCTGCGCTTTATAGCGCCAGAATTAGTGGTTGAACACCGCAGATACGTTGGGACTCAACTTAGTAAGTCGATCAATTCGTCCAGCGGTCAAACGTGATCGCGCAACTTAAAGACGGCCACCTCACCACACGCAAGCTGTTCTGCGTAACAATCGCGTAACGCGACAGTGACGACTCAATGACGGCTTAAACAAACGAAACGTCGAAGGCAAACCGTTGTCCAACCTTCGACGATTAGACTCCTGTCCGTTCGCTGACTAATTGTCCGATTTGGTTTTTCTCGCTTGCAGATTCCTCTCGCCTTTTGGAGAAATCATTAGCCATCGCCGCAAGGAACGCTTTGCCTCCCAGATTCCAAAGATCCACAAGGAACCACCAGATAGCATGCTGGCGATTTCCAAGATCGGGCATTTGACTTTTAATAACCATTCCCTGAGGCGTCGCTTGCAGAATAGCTGCCAGTACTTTTCGGGCCAGCTGAATGCGAACGACCAGATGCAAACACTCGCGATGCGTCAGAGCGGGCCAGGAACCCTCGCGAATAAACGCCGCCACGGCTTTTTCTATCGCAGACTTCGCCAATCCTTGATCGACTCGAAGAAAGGCGACGTTTTTCTCATCAGTAACATGCGCGTGGCCGATGTGTTTAGCGATGCACATATCAAAGTAAACATGCTGCGCGGCTAAACGGTTGTGCCACGATTGGAGTAGAGGTTCCTCGGATGGCCGATGAGGCGCGTGAGCGCGTGGCTCTATTATGCTAACTGACTGATACCACTGCTGCCATTCTTCGAGCGTGTGCATTGGGAATGAATGTCGAGATGTTTAACCAGGCCTTCGCAAAACGGAAATCATGGGAATTGCGTTTTTATCAAAGAGCGCGGCGTAACGCGAGCAAAAAAAACTCACCACGTATTGAACCAGGTCGTCTCCAGGTGAATACGGCTTCTCCCGAAGACGATGAGTTAGCCGGCAAAGCCGCATTCATTTGGCAACGCGTTGAGCCGCCTTCGAATCGCTGCGGCGTGCCAAAGGGACAACGCGTTCCACCCGGTTTTGCTAACGCGTTCGGAGTACCACGTTTTACACGGCAATTAGAACTTTTCGCGCTCTTATCGTTCCGATAGTCTCCGGCTGTAATATGGAATCGCTTTATCTTGTCGGCATTGCGGTGCTGGCGCTCTTCGCGTTTGTGCTGGCGGTCGTTATTTTCAACTTTTTCGGCCTCTGGCTCCGGGCGCGGATCGCGAATGCGCCGGTGAGTCTGGGTAAGATGGTTGGAATGCGACTACGAAAAGTCCCGGTTGGCTTGATCGTGGACAATCGCATCACGGCAGTGAAAGCCGGCCTGGATGTTCGGAGTGATCCCCTGGAAGCTCACTACCTCGCGGGCGGTGACGTGAGCCATGTGGTCCTTGCTTTAATTGCTGCTGATAAGGCAGGGATCTCACTCGATTTCAACCGGGCTTGCGCAATCGACCTGGCCACTAAAGGAACTGGCAAGACAGTCCTGGAAGCGGTGCGCACGAGTATCAATCCGAAAGTGATCGACGCGCCCAATCCAGCGATGGGCCGCGGAACGATCGACGGCGTCGCACAGGACGGTATCGGCGTGAAAGTCAAAGCGCGTGTCACCGTGCGCTCGCATCTCGATCGGTTTGTCGGCGGCGCGACGGAAGAAACTATCATCGCGCGCGTAGGAGAAGGTATTGTGAGCGCGATTGGTTCCGCGCATTCCTACAAGGAAGTGCTGGAGAATCCCGACCGCATTTCCAAGACAGTGCTGGCCAAAGGTCTCGATAGCAACACCGCGTTTGAAATCCTCTCGATCGATATCGCGGATGTCGATGTCGGGGATAACATCGGCGCTAAATTGCAGACCGAGCAGGCCGAGGCCGACAAGCGCGTTGCGCAAGCGAAAGCTGAAGTGCGTCGCGCGGCTGCCGTTGCGGTCGAGCAGGAAATGCGCGCCAGGACGCAGGAAATGCGCGCCAAAGTTGTGGAAGCTGAAGCGCTCGTTCCACAGGCAATGGCAGATGCATTTCGTTCAGGAAATCTCGGCGTAATGGACTATGTCCGGATGAAAAACGTGCAGGCGGATACGTCGATGCGCGAATCAATTGCAGGCGGTGAAAAGCCGCGGACCGAAGGGACGTGATCAGTGATTCGTAATCGGTGATCAGTAATCAATGTCCAGATTCATGAAGTGAAACGGGAGAAATAAAATTGAACCTTTTAACGATTCAACG
>DASTZJ010000139.1:0-2725 GCA_035764345.1 Candidatus Udaeobacter sp. | reverse complement strand
GATGGAATTGGAAGGCGGGTTCGAGTCTTGGAAGGATTACGGTCTCGATGTGGAAAAATAGCGTTCTCCGGCGCGTAATTCTGAGCAAAGTGGAGCCCAGCGGAACGAAGTCGAAGAATCCCGCTGCATCACCGCGAAGGTCGCGCCATGGGATCTCTCGACTTCACTCGGGATGACCGGGCGGGTGAACACTCAGCACAACATTTCCAGCAGCGTGAGCGCGTTTCGTGGGGCGGCACCTTCGGCGTCGTTGTCGAAATAGACATGCACGGCGCGGTTCTCTTTTACCCAGCGCCGAATGCGTGTCGCCCATTTTCTGAGGGCAAGCTTGCTGTAGCTGGACGCATATTTCCGAGTGTGACCATGCAGTCGGATGTACACCACATTGGTCGTAACCTCCTCCCATATTGGCCAGTCTGGCGCGTCAGATATACAGACGGCGACCGCATGATCGCT
This sequence comes from Candidatus Udaeobacter sp., assembly GCA_035764345.1. Lineage (GTDB taxonomy): Bacteria > Verrucomicrobiota > Verrucomicrobiia > Chthoniobacterales > UBA10450 > Udaeobacter. The sequence goes on along the minus strand of DASTZJ010000139.1, from coordinate 2,269 downwards.
TAGGCATTTGATCACTTCATCATCGAACCACGATTTGTGGCGAAACTCGATTGCGTGCCGCGTGCTCTTCCAGCGGCCGAGGATTTTTGTAAATCGCTTCAGCCGCTTCATGTCCTTCTTTAGCGACGCGGGAAGTTGCCAGACCACAGCGGCAAGCCGATTGCCAAGCGGAGAAGCTGCGTTTCGACAGCGAATGACAGGTTCTTCTACGTCGATCAGCTTCTTGTTGTGCGTGACATAGCGGTGGCCTTTGATGGCGAATGGAAAATCTTTGGGAGTGTTATCGCGCCATTTTTTAAAGGTGCTTTTCTCCGGCAGCTTGTAGAAAGTCCCGTTGACCTCGATGCCGGTGAAATGTTCCGCGCAAAACTGAAGCCACTGTTTTTGCGGCGTGTCGCCGTAGAAGCTCTCGCGCCACGTTTTGTAATTCCAACCGCTCGTACCGATGTATGCTTTGCCGGGCATCACTCGCAATCGCACATTAGGGGTTCATGTGTTGAACTCCTGTTCCAACTATCGCGCCGAACTGTTATTTCACAGGCACAGTATGCTGCTAAGCACGCCAAGTAATGGCTAGCAGCCTGATCGCGCTGACGTGTGATCGGATGCGGCAGCGTGTCCCCGACCTACACCATGGGGCGGAAACAACCGACGACCTCCTGCAAACGGCCGGTGATTTGGCCTAACGAACAGACCTCGACCGCATCAAGAAGTGCCAGGAAACAATTTTCGCCATGTTCGACAACGACGGCCAGTTTATCCAATGCGCGTTGGGCTTTCTCCGCGTTTTTCTTTTTGAATTTGGCAAGTCGATCAACCTGCAACTGCTGTTTCTTCCGCGGGGTGCGCACCAGTTTCACTTCTGGCATCTCCTCGTCGCCGTCGCGATAGCGATTGAGGCCGATGATTGGCCGAGTCCCATTGTAAATTTGCTGCTCGTAACGATGAGCAGCGTTCTGAATCTGGCTGCGTTGATAACGGTCTTCGACCGCGGCGAGTACACCACCCAGCCGCTCGATCTCGCGGAACTCATCGAGAATAGCCGCTTGTACCGCGCGCTCGACGGCTTTCATCCCAGGTGAACCGCTCAACATGTTCATGGTGTGTTTGAAAATGCCGGATTCCTCGAGCAAGATCGCCTGGCCGTGCGCCGCAAGCCGAATCCATTCTTCGGTCGGCGTTGTGAACGGTTCGTCTGCGCTGTTTGAGTGGCATGAATTCGTCGCGTTCATGTAAGCGAGCATTAATTCGGCCGCTGTGCGGGTGAGATTATTTTTGAATTCCGCCGCGATGAGCGAGCGACCACTGGTCTGTGTGTGCAATTTGAAAAGTTGCGCTCGCGATCCTGCGCCGAAGACATCCCGCATTCCGATGGCCCAGATGCGCCGCGAGACGCGAGCCAGCGCGATATATTCGACGTCGAGGCCGCAATCGAGAAAGAACGAGAGGCGCGGCCCGAATTGATCGACCGGGATGCCGCGCGCTACGAACATTTCCGCGTACGCGAACCCGTTTGAGAGCGTGTACGCAGCTTGTTGCACTGGAGTTGAACCGGCTTCGCCGATGTGATAACCGCTGATCGAAATCGGATACCAGCGCGGCATTTCGCGCGTAGTAAACTCAACCATATCGGTGAGAAAACGCAGCGAAGCTTCGATTGGGAAGATCGTTTCGTTTTGTGCCTGGACTTCTTTGAAGATGTCGGCCTGAATCGTCCCGCGCAGCCTGGAAACAACTTTTGGACCGAACCTCCGCTTTGCCGCCGCGATGTACATCGCCATGATGATCGGCGCCGGGCCGCTGATGGTCATCGACGCGGAAAAATTCGGCGAGCCGAGATCAAAACCGTCGTAAAGCCGCACCATGTCTTCGACCGTATCGATCGCCACACCGCCCTCGCCAATTTTTCCAAAGACACCATCCGCGTCGCTGTCGATGCCGTAAAGTGTGGGCCCATCGAACGCGGTGCTGAGCCGATGCGTGCGCTGATGCTGGGTCAGATAATGAAAACGCTCGTTGGTGTCCTCGGCCAGCATCAAACCGGAGAACAAGCGCGTAGGCTCCTCCTGTAGTGGCGGCCGTGTCGGTCGCGCAGCCGCGTGATTTGCAGGCGACACGCCTGCCGCTACAGTCTCGCCGTTTTTTTCGAAGCTTTCGACTTCGCGAATCGGCTCCAGATACATCTCGCGATATGCACCGTTTAGGAACGGAAACTCACCTGGTAATCCTTCGCCGAAAAGATAGCGTGCGATCTCGCCCGGATCATCGA
>DASTZJ010000138.1:0-4305 GCA_035764345.1 Candidatus Udaeobacter sp. | reverse complement strand
CATTTGAAAATCGGCGATGGTTACAAAGGTTGGCCGGAAGAGGCGCCGTTCGACGCCATCATTGTAACCTGCGCACCGGACAGAGTTCCACAGCCGCTCGTCGATCAACTCAAAGACGGTGGGCGGATGGTCATTCCCGTTGGCGATAGATTTGCTCAGCAGCTGTACCTGCTTGAAAAGAAAAACGGCCAATTGAAACAGAGCGCCACCTTGCCAGTGCGTTTCGTGCCGATGACGAGTGAGGGGCAGAAGTGAATCGTAGTCGCTTCGCTGTGCGAAGCGCCAGGCTGAATTGTTTCTGTGCGAGAGGCGCGGCCCACGCGACAGCAGCTACAGCCTCATTTAATCGCCGCTAGTTTCTTCAAATCGACGCGTTTTACCCATTCCTGCAATTCCTTTGGGTCCTGTTCCTGTAGCTCGATTTGAACAAAATAACGATTGGCGATCATGACCCAGAGCGTGGCATGTTTGCTTTCTTTCTCGAAGGCTTCGAACCCGGCGTTGCCATCGATGGTGACAGATTTGCCGTAACCTTCGCTGGTTTCGCTGTTGTTGTTCCAGGCAGCTGTGGTGGCATTCACGTAATCCGGGTTCGCTACCGAATCGAGGATGCTGATCGCCGCTGTCGGGGCTTTTTCACCCTGGCCCCTGTGATAATCGCGATGCACGTTCGTGATTCTGAATCCACCGACGTCTTCCGTCGAACCTTCCGGTTTGTCAGCAACCCAGCCTTGGGGCGGATCCGGCAAAATGGGGAGCAGTTTCTGATAATCAACGACGTCAGGGACGAGAATCGGTTCGTTCTGTGCACGCACGAAGGCGATCCCGAAGGTGATGAATAATGCGAGAACGAAAAGACTCGCACTGGCGGCAGAGCCAAACTTCGGCCGAGGAACGAGAGCCGTCGATTTCATGCTGACCACTTCTCCGCGATTAGAGATCCCCCTACACGATTGACTTTACAGCCGCTGTCAAGACGCTTGGACGATGCGCATACAAGAAGGCGTATCTGGTAGGGCCGGCGTGCCGTGCCGACCGGACGGTCCGAGCCGGGCTGGCATTGCAGGGCGGCGCCCGTTTCGCGTCCACGTCACCAAGCTTGTTATAGCGATATGGATCCTTGCGGTGATGGCGCGGCTCATCTTGATCGATCAGCCCTACGTCGATCATTGGAGTTGGAGACAAAGCGATGTTGCGGCGATTGCGCGCAACTTTTTCGAACACGGGTTTCGTTTCGGTTATCCTCAGATCGACTGGGCGGGCGGGTCAGCCGGGTACGTGGGAACAGAGTTTCCCATTTTGCCTTTTCTCGCGGCGATCTGTTACAAGTTTGCCGGCATTCACGAATGGATTGGGCGCAGCCAGTCCGTGATTTTCTTCGCTATCTCGCTTCCATTTTTCTTTTTGCTCGTGCGCCAAATCTTCGGCAGCACGGCCGCGATTTGGGCCACGTTTTTCTACGGTTTTGCGCCCTTGAACATCTTTGCCGGGCGTTCCTTCATGCCCGATGTGCCGTCGCTCAGCCTGGCGATCATCGGTTTATATTTTTTCCTGCGTTGGCTTTGCGATGGCGAGATAGCACTATTTTATCTTGCCGCGATTGCAGTTTCGTTGTCGATCTTAATCAAGGCCACGAGCATCCTGATTGCCGCGCCGCTAGCCTACATCTTTGTAGGGCGTCTGTGTCAGCCCCGAAGGCCTTCGGGGTTCACAGTCAAACGCTCTACAATTTATCGCGCGTTCGCTTTTTTCGTCATGATCGCGGTCTTACCCTCCGTTGCGTGGTATTGGCATGCGCACCAAATAGCCGAAAGATTTTATCCGCACCATTTCTTTGGTGCCGGTGGAGTTCGGCTGGAAAGCTTTTCGTGGTACTGGGATATTGCGCGACAGACTGCGACCTCCAGTCTCACGCCGGTTCTGGCAATCCTGGCACTGATCGGTTTGTTCGTAGCGCCCCGCGGGAAATACGGCTGCCTTTTTGATTGGTGGTTGGCTGCCATGATTCTGTTCGTTGTAGCCGTCGGCTACGGTAATCGTCATCCCTGGTACCAGCTGCCGCTCGTGCCTGTCGCTGCTGCATTTGCCGGTGCTGGCTGCGCTTTTTTTGGATCGAAGATTTCTTCTCGTGTTGCGGTCGTTGCCTTGTCGATCTTGCTTGCAAGTTTGTTTGCAATTCTGGCCTTCTTGTACGTGCGACCTCTTTACGAATCATCAGCCGCACAACATCGCGATGCCGGCTTGGAACTAAACAAAATTACAACGCCTGATGCATTGATCGTCGCCGTGGACGGTGGCAATCCAACCATATTTTATTATGCAAAGCGCAAAGGCTGGCATTTTCTTGAGCAAAATGGGATTTACGGCGGCAATCCAAAGAATAGCCAGCAGGCGGTCACCGATCTTGAGCGGTTGCGTCGCCAGGGGGCAACGCATCTTGTTTTCACCACAAACACATTTTGGTGGTCGGAATCTTATCCCGAGCTAACACAGCATCTCAGCGAAACCGCAACGCTGCTTGAGGCGGCTCCAGAATTCAAAATTTATAAACTTACCTCTGGCGAAAAGTGAGAACGACTTTCAGAGATTCCTCCAGCCTTCGCATTGAGCTACGGCTTGGCAGGCGGCTTCGCTCGGAATGACAAAATCGCTCGCGTTAAGGCCTCGCCGTCAGCTTGGGTTATTCGATGCCATCATGATTGTGATGGGCGGCATCGTGGGCGCGGGGATCTTCGCTAATCCGTCTGAGGTCGCGCATCGCGTTCATACGCCGTTTTTGATTCTCGGTGTGTGGGTGTTGGGTGGATTATTCGCAATGTGCGGTGCGTTTATCTGGGCTGAATTGGCCACTCGTTTGCCCGCCGCCGAGGGCGGCCAATATGTTTATCTTCGCGAGGCATACAATCCTGCGGTGGCGTTTGTGTATGGATGGGGACTACTTCTGGTGACGCAGACCGGCGGTATGGCCGCGGTAGCTGTTATTTTCGCATCCTACTTTCGTGCGCTGACAGGAGTCGATTGGAACGACAGCGTAATCGCAGCTGTAGTGCTGCTCGTATTGACTGGCATTAACTGTTTGGGCGCGCGCGCCGGCAGCAATGTGCAAAGTGCTTTCATGTTGTTAAGGATCGCGGCGATTGCGGGGCTTGTGATATTTGGATTTGCGCTTGGCGGTAGCCCTCTCAAATCCGAGTCGTTCCTTGCGTCTCCGGTTTCGTTTGGACTCCTGAAAAGCGTTGGGTCTGCCATGGTTCCCGTTGCGTTTGCCTATGGCGGATGGCAAACCGCGACTTTTGTTGCGGGTGAAATGCGCGATGCGCGCCGTGATTTATCGCATGGACTGCTAATGGGCGTGGCTGGCGTTGTGGCCCTTTATCTCGCTGTCAATTTCGTGTGCCTGCGGGTGCTCGGTCCAGCCGGCTTGGATGCAACGACGACTCCTGCGTCCGACGTAATGCGGGCAGCGATCGGCGTGCGCGGCGCGCAATGGATTGCCGCGGGTATCGCGATCTCGACGCTCGGATTCCTAAGCCAAAGCATGCTAACGGCTCCGCGCGTGTACTACGCAATGGCGCGCGACGGAGTTTTCTTTGCGAGCGTTGGCAAACTCTCGCGGCACTCGCGAGCGCCAGTAGTCGCGATCATGCTTCAGGGTTTTGCGGCGATCGTCATCGCTTGTTCTGGGACATATGGTCAAATTTTGAACTTTGAAGTGACCGTCGATTTCATTTTTTTCGCAATGACAGCGGCATCCCTGTTCATTTTGCGCCGGCGTCAGATCGGATCAGACACAGTTACTTATCGTGTGCCGGGCCACCCGTTCACGACGATTCTTTTTGTTTTGTCCTGTGTTGGAATTGTTGGAAGCGCTATTGTCGCTTCACCGCCGAATAGCGCAATCGCGTTGGGTATCATGCTGGCAGCCCTCCCGGTTTACTATTATTGGAGGAAGTCCAGACGATAAGATTCATGACACACAAGCATTCCGACTACATGCATTGGTCTAAGACGCAAAGCCGCGCCCGATTCAATCTCGCAACGAGTGGGGTAGGGTCGTTCCCGCTTCGGGAACTGCCAGTCAAGTTGGAGACACTCGAAATTAATGGCAGCGATAACGGATATGGCTATCCGCCTTTACAAAAAGCCATCGCGATGCACCACGGCGTTGACCCTGATTGTGTTGTGGAATCTGCGGGAACCTCCATGGCAAATCATCTTGCCATGGCTGCAATTATTGAACCGGGCGACGAAGTCTTAATCGAGCACCCAGCGTACGGACCGATTCTCGACGTTGCCCACTATCTT
>DASTZJ010000137.1:0-4607 GCA_035764345.1 Candidatus Udaeobacter sp. | reverse complement strand
CTTGATCGATTCGATCATGATTAACCGCAAAGCCGGCCGATGTCTTCTGCTGGATTGGAAAACAAACGACGTTTCCTCAAGCGATGCCGAAATCTTTCGCGCCCGTTACCGCCCGCAGTTGGCGGCTTACTGGAAAGCGGTCGGGGAAATTACGCGCCTTGAAGTGGAAGCCGGTTTGTTCTCGACCGCGCTTGGCCGTCTGCTGCTTTACTCTGCGGAGGAACTGCAAGTCGAATGGGATCGGCTTGAACAACTTCCGCCCGCGCAACTCGAGGATGAAATTCGACCGAATGCGCCCGATGACTCTTGATGAAGGACAAGAACCACGGAGCAAAGTGGTGGCCCTTACCTCGCTGCTTTTAACGCTAACTAACTCTCGCGTTCGCCGCGGATGAATTGCTCGACGCAGCGATACGCTTCATCGTCGGTCATTTGAACCGGCGGGTGCTTGGAGAAATAAGCGGAGGGGGAATGCAACACGCCGCCAATACCGCGATCGAGCGCAAGTTTGCAACAACGGATGGCATCGATTGCTACACCGGCGGAGTTTGGCGAATCTTCGACGGAAAGTTTCACATCGATTTCCATCGGCACGTCGCCAAAGAGTCGGCCTTCTACGCGGATAAAAGCAATCTTGTTGTCGAGCTGCCAAGGCACGTAATCGCTCGGGCCGATGTGAATATTTTCATCCGCGAGACGCTCGCCGATCACCGATTGCACGGCTTCGGTCTTGGAGGTTTTCTTCGATGCCAGGCGGGTGCGATTGAGCATGTTTAGAAAATCGGTGTTACCGCCAGTGTTTAGTTGATACGTACGCACGAGTTTAACGCCGCGCTTCCGGAAAAGATCCACCATCATTCGGTGTACAATGGTCGCGCCCATCTGCGCTTTGATGTCATCTCCAATGATGGGCAGATTCTTGTCCGCAAATCGTTTCGCCCATTTTGGATCGCTGGCGATGAAGACGGGGATGTTATTGACGAACCCGAGGCCGGCCTCCAGCGCGCAACCGGCATAAAAGCGCGTCGCCTCTTCCGAACCGACAGGGAGATAATTGACCATCAATTCAGCGGAGGAATTTTTCAATTCGGCGATGATTTGTTCGCGGGTGGATTCCTTTTCCAGCGGGAGGAACGTGCGCAACGGGTCCTGTTCGCGCATATGTGGTGGGTAGCCATCGAGAACGCAGCCCATCTTCACGATCGCGCCAGTCAGCTTGATTTTCTCACAGAAGGCCTTTGTGCAATTGGGCGGCGAGAAAATCGCTTTGCTGACGTCGAGACCGACTTTACGGCGGTCGATGTCAAAAGCAGCTACAACCTCGATATCGCTCGGCCGGTAGAAACCGATCTCCCGGTGCATCAGCCCGATGGCAGAGCCGTTGGTGGAGGAGCCGCCATAAAAATTAATTCCTTGGACTAGAGAGCTGGCGCAGTTTCCGACGCCGACGATGGCAATTCTTATTTTTCTCATTTCTAAACTGTTAAAGGTGAAAGGCTACCTGAATTAGATTATTCGGAGCAAGACACAAGTTAGGCCGCTTCATCATGATCGGCTGTGCCTGCCTGTATAGCCTAAATATTATAAGCGCGGAATGTGTCCGAAGTCGCGCTCGCTTGCAAGAACTGATATAAGGGGAAAAATCAGGGGCATTCTTGGTGCAAGGAACGCCCTCGTAAGGAGATATACTACATGCGCTTGAAGTTAGCGGCCATCATCATGCTGATCGCCGTTTTCTCAATCTCGTCGAAAGCGTTTGGGGCGCCCGTATACACCATCGAACAAGCAGTCGCAGTCGCCGAGGAGCACAATCCGGAAATTCTGATCGCCCGGAAAAAAGTCCAGGCGGCGCGCGGCAGCTGGATTGAAGCACGTTCCGGCCGTCTTCCCTGGTTAAGCTCCAGCGGGTTGTACGATAAACGACAGACTCAAAGTGAGACCAATCTCCGGCAGGAAGATTACAATGCAATATTGCGCCTTGAGCAAAACGTTTATACCGGCGGAGCAGTAGCCAGCCAGGTGGCAATCGCTCAATTAAACATCGACAAAGCAAACTACGAACTTCAGGAAATCGTCAGCCGCGTCGCCATGGATGTTCGGATTGCGGTCAATGACATCCTTCTCAATCGGGCAAAGGTAAGGGTGCGTGAAGATTCGGTGCGCGTTTATGAGGAGGAGCTCAAAACGCAGCAGCAAAATTTTGATGCTGGAATTGTTGGCAAATTGAATGTGCAACGGGCAGAAGTAGCCCTGGCCAATGAGCGCCCGGAGCTTTTTAATGCGCAGACGCAGCTGAAGAGTTCCTATCTCCGGTTAGGCGATCTTTTTGGCTTTGATGCTCGGCGCGGGAGAACTGACTCCGCGTCATTTGAAGTTGCGGGCGAACTCCAATATCAACCGAATCACGCGGACCTGAACAATTGCCTAGCCAGGGCCGACGCGACTCGCGGAGTGATCAAAGCCCAGCAAAAGGACATCGAAATAGAGGACAAGCAATACATCTTGGATCGCAGCGCAGTGCGTCCGCAGATTCGCGTTTTTTCCGGATACGAAATTTATAGCGAACGCGACCCGGCAGTTGGGCAAGAATTCAATTACGGTGGCGTTGTCGGGATCAATGCGACATGGAATATCTTCGACGGGTTCGCCACCAAGGGCCGCATGCAGGCGACCCGCGCGCGGCGTGCGGCGGCGGTGGAAGCTCTGGCAGCAGCACGACGCAGCGTGGCCTCGGAGGTGCGCAGCGCCTTCTACGATCTCGAACAAGCTGATCGCGTTCTTGAGAGCGAGACGCAAAATGTGCAGACGGCAGACGAGTCCCTTGAGATGGCCAAGAGTAATTTTGCTGCTGGATTGGGAACACAGCTCGACATTCTACAAGCGGCATCCGATGTCACCCGAACGCGCACGACTCGATTGAGCGCGATCTACCTGCACAACGTGGCTCTGGCTCGGTTGGCGCACGCCTGTGGTACCTCCGCCGAAGCGCTCGATTTCAAATCAGACATCACAAACACCAAGATCGAAAACGGCAAGGCGGCGCAGGCTGCAGACATAGCGAAGCCGCCAGCAAAATTAGGTCAACGATGAAGCGAGGAATTACATCTTCAATACATCGCGGCGGCTTGCCCGGCGGTCGCGGCCTGCCATCATTCGCGCTCCTCAGCGGCGCTTGGTATTTCTCGATGTTGCACGGCGCCTGCGCGGTAACCCTCGAAGATGCCCTGCGAACCACGCTTGAAAAAAACTCTGCAATTCAAGAAGCCAAAGCCGGTCTTGAGCGGGCCGCCGGGCAACGGCTAGTTTTTCGTTCTATTGTCTGGCCTCAGGTGGAATTGGGTATTCCGGCGGGGATTCAATTTGGTCATCGAGCCGGTGAAAGCGGATTGAAAGGATTTGGCGTGGGACGTGGCTACCTCGACCAGGCGTTGTTCAATATGAAAGTTCCCCCCTCACTGCGACGCGGCGACGTCGAAGTCTTAATTGCGCAACAGCAGTTGAATGTTGCCGTTGTGGAACAGCTGCACGCGGCGCGGTTGGCGTTTTACACGGCAGTGTACAATCGCTCGCTGGAGTCGATCCGCAGAGAGCAGCAGCAACGCTTGCAAGACAATGTAACGACTCAAAGAACTCGCTACGAGGCTGGCCTGGCTGACAAGAGCGCGCTTACAGGCGCGACTATCCCAGCCACTGAATTGAACACGCAAATTGAAGCAGCGCATCGCGCGTATCTGGACGCCCAATTGCAATTGGCCCAGGCGATGGCGATCGACCCCGCGAATCGATCGTTGCCCGAGCCGGAGGGCGAGCTGCAGTTCGTACCAATGCGTGTCGATCTCGATTCCGAAAAAGCCGCAGCTCTAGAGAGAAGGGCCGACGTCAAACTTGCGCGGTTGTTTGTGCGCGCCGCCAACCACGACGAACGCATCATTGCAGCCGACTATTATCCCAACGTGACTGGAGGCTTGCGCGGCGAATACGTCCCGGTAACAGGAATTCATCGCCAGGGATCAACAAGCAGGACGCAGGATTTTATTGGATCAGAGATTCGCGAGCGAGCAGCATATACCTGGCGGGTGGTCGATAACGGCAAAGTAGGTGGCGCGGTCCTGAGGGCACGCTCCGCGCGAGAGATCAACGAGCTGACCTGCCGAAAGCTGGAGGCGGACATCCCCCGCGAGCTGTCCCGCATTGCCGACTGGCTCAATGCGACCGAGGAACGAGAAAGATCGGTTTCCGGCGCTTCCGAGGCTGCGGAAGAGAGCGCGCGTGTGATCCAGCAGAATGTGGCCAGCGGCCTGGCGTCCCCGCTCGAATATCGAGTTACGCAAAACGAGTTTTTGCAGAGCAGAAGCGGATTGTTGGATGCTATTTATCAACACAATGTTGCAGTCGCGGAGTGGGATCGGGCCACCGGACGTTATTTTCAGTTTTCGTACGCTTCGCCACGTTCGCCGTAGGTTGATGCCGAGGATGGATGAATCCGGGCAGTGTCGCATCCCCCGGACACTTGATCGAACAGACGTTTCCGCTGCGGTGTCTTGGTAATAATGTCTTCAAACATTTACCAGCAAATTGGGACGACAACGGTACCTGCTGGCCACGAG
>DASTZJ010000136.1:0-2459 GCA_035764345.1 Candidatus Udaeobacter sp. | reverse complement strand
GCCGGTCACAATGAGGCGCTGAGCCACCGGGACAGGGATACCGCGCGTGCGCAGATAGAATAGTTCGTCTTCGTCGATTTGACCGGAAGTCGCCCCGTGGGTGCAACGGACGTTGTCGGCGAGAATTTCAAGTCCGGGCATTGAATTGGCTTCGGCATCGTCGCTCAGGAGAAGATTGCGAACTTTTTGATACGCATCGGTAAAATGGGCGTGCGGCTCTACTCGGATCAGTCCGCCGAAAATGGTGCGGGCGCGATCGTCGAGCGCGTTTTTGTACAGGAGATCGCTCGCTGTATGCGGTGAGTTATGGTCCTGCAGTGTGCGAGCATCGAATTCCTGCTGGTGTTTCGCCACAGCGACAGCAAGCAGATCGCTGCGCCCACCTTCGCCGATGAGCCGGCTTAAACTTTCGAAGCGCGAATATCGCGAACCAAGATGCAAGTTCAGGCTCATGGCCGAAGAGTCGTGATCGACAATTGTGGAGTTCATTTGCAGCGCGACGACATTGTCCGCCCAGTTTTGCGCGCAAACGTAGGTTACCTTTGCACCGGGGCCGGCGACGAGATCGTTTACCCCGCAGGCGAATCCGGGCGTGTGTTCAGTCACCGAGCGGAAATGTTCGATCACCGTGACTTTGGCAAGCTCGTCGGTGACCAGCAGTAAATGCGGAAACGCGGAACTATTTTCACTATTCAGCCAATGGAAAATTTCGATCGGCTGCTCGATTTCCACGCCGCGCGGCACGTAAAGAAACGTTCCTGACGAAACCGACGCCTTGTGCAATGCCGCGAACTTGGCAGACCCAAGCGTCGCTGGTTGCGACATGAAATGTTTGCGGAACAATTCGGCGTGCTCAACCATCGCCCGCTCAAGCGATTGAAAAATGACGCCGCGTTTTTTCAGCTGATCCGAAATCACGTCGCGCTCAATAAGCTGGTCACCAGCAAAGATCATGCGCCCAGCCACCTGTTCGAGTCCGCGCGATTGCTCGAGAATAGTTGCGCGCTCCTGCTCAGTTAATGTCCCACCGTATTCGAACCGGCTCAGATCGAGAAGACCGACATTGGCGAATCGCCACGCCTGATCTTTTCGTGTCGGCTTAGGCAATGACTCAAATTGCTTCCAAGCCGCGCGCTGCTGATCACGGAACCAATCGGGAAATTCCCGTGTCTCACCCGGGCCGGAAAGAATTGGTGCGGCCTGCTTCTCGATTGTCGCTGTTTCGTTTCTGGTCATTTCGACATAGGACACCTAGGACCCATGCGTCCTATGGTTAGACTCACGTGTGGCGGGTACGGGATTATCCGACCGAGCCTTCCATCTCCAGCTCTATCAGCCGCTTGAGTTCGACGCTGTATTCCATTGGGAATTGGCGGACGAGATCGTTGACGAATCCGTTAACGCTCAAGCTCATCGCCTGCGCTTTGCTCAAACCGCGCTGTTGCATGTAGAAGATTTGCTCCGCGCTTACCTGGCTGACGCTGGCTTCGTGTTGAACGGCGTTACCCGTCCCGCGCACGGTGATCGCGGGATACGTGTCAGTTCGCGAAGTCGCATTGATGAGCAGGGCGTCGCACTCGGTGTTGTTCTTGCAATGCTTCAGGTGCTTCGGCACGTGGACCAAGCCGCGGTAAGTGGCACGGCCTTTGCCGATGGAAATCGATTTGGAAATGATGTTCGAAGTTGTTTCATCGGCAGCGTGGATCATTTTCGCTCCGGTGTCCTGGTGCTGGCCGTCATTTGCGAGCGCAATGGAAAGAACTTCGCCACGCGCTTTGCGGCCCTTCATGATCACGCTGGGATATTTCATCGTGAGCCTCGATCCGATATTACAATCGATCCACTTCACTTGGGCGTTTTCTTGAGCGAGACCACGTTTGGTGACAAGATTGAATACATTCGACGCCCAGTTTTGGACGGTGATGTACTGAATCTTCGCTCCCTTCAACGCGACCAATTCCACGACCGCGCTGTGCAATGTCGGAGTATTAAACTTCGGTGCCGTGCAGCCCTCCATGTAGGTCACTTCCGAGCCTTCATCGGCAATGATGAGCGTGCGCTCGAATTGCCCGAAGTTTTCGGCGTTGATGCGGAAATACGCCTGCAGTGGGTGTTTCACTTTCACACCGGGCGGGACATAAATAAACGAACCGCCGCTGAACACAGCAGAATTCAGCGCGCTAAATTTGTTGTCGGCGATCGGGATGACTTTGCCGAACCATTTCCGGAAAATTTCCGGATAATGTTTCAGTCCTTCGGTCGATCCGACGAAAATGACGCCTTGTTCGCCGACCGCTTTTTTAATATTTGAATAGACCGCTTCGCTGTCGAACTGCGCTTCCACGCCGGCGAGAAATTTGCGTTCCTGCTCAGGAATGCCAAGACGCTCAAATGTACGCTTGATGTCCTCCGGTACTTCATCCCAGCTGCGTTTCGCCTCGGTCCCGGGAGAGAGATAG
>DASTZJ010000135.1:0-4583 GCA_035764345.1 Candidatus Udaeobacter sp. | reverse complement strand
AAGCAGCGTGCCGAGGATTAGCCACGCCACTGCCGAAGTATAAAACATTAGGACCGGCACCCGTGTCGACGCATCGATCAGGGCGCGTTCCAACTGCTCCGTGTCACCTGCAGCGGCGGAAACGGACGGTTCTTTAAGTGGGATTCCGGCAGGATTCATTGAGTGCAAGAACGTTGAAGCATCGAAATGTTGGGAACAGTCATGGACTTTTCGTGGGACTGGGTGAAGCGGGGCCCGGCGGCGACGACTGGGCTGCCGGCGAAGGCGCGGCTGGAGCTTGAGCTGGCGTCGATGCCGCAGGCGACGCTCCACCCGGCTGTTGTGGCGAGCGGGCGGGGGCTGGAGAGGTTGGAACAGGACTTGCCGTAGCGCCAGCGGTTGCTTGCGTCTCCGGCGTAGCGATCGGACCGGCCGGAGCCGGCTTTTGCTGCGCCAGCTCAGCAACTGTCAATTCCATGGCACGCTCGATCGGAATGCGAGCGACACCTTTGTTTTTGTCGATCCAACCGTAGGTCGTCAAAGCCTTGTCGGCTTCCTCGCGTAATGTCTTTAAATTCTCGACGCGCTTTTTCGCCCGGGCTTCTTCGTAATCGGTTCCACGCGACGTGGGACCGATCAGGGCGAGCACGATCACTCCGAAGAGTGCAAAGAGAAGCACTATCCCGAGCCACGTCGACAATGGAGCACGGGCCTGGGCAACTTGACGAAGTGATTCGGTACCAGCCATGTCAGTTCACTAAGTTCAAAGAGTCAATCAGACGTGGATCGCGGACTGGAAAGAGAGAAGTCCGAGGCACAATTCGCAGATAAACGAAACCGAGCGTTGCGCCGATGGCGATGAGGGAAAGCAAATCCCAAATGCTGACGTGCACGCCTGTGCCATGCAGCGCAGGCAAAACGATGATGTACATGTCCAGCAGTTGCATGCAGACAATCCATCCTGCGACCAAACAAAGCCGGCGCGGTTCCTTCTTTATCGAGCGCAGAAGCAGAATCGCAAAACAGACAAAGAAGCGCCCGACCACCAGCAGCATGCTCAGCGCCCACCACGATTCGGTGTTTCGGGTGATAAAAAATTGCGTCTCCTCCGGGATATTTGCATACCAGATGAGCATGTATTGGCCGAAACCGATGTAGGCCCAGAAAATGCAGAAGGCCAGCATCCATTTTCCCATGATGTGGTAATGCTCCAGCGTAACCACATCCTTTAGATAGCCGGCCTGACGCAAAGCTGTGATCACCAGAACGAGCAGCGACATCGAACTACCGGCTGCGCCCGCAAAGATGTACACGCCAAACATCGTGGAAAACCAGCGGTAATTCAGGCTCATTAGCCAATCGAATGCGCCAAAGGTGAGACAAAGCGCGAACATCGGAAGGCTGATAAATGCGATCTTGCGCATTAAAAGGGTGAAGCGCGGATTTCCATCCCCGTCCTGTTTCACCGATAAGCGGCGCAAAGTGAGCGCTGCGATAAGGAAAAAACCGAGAAACAGAACGGCGCGGCCGAGAAAGAAATACCAATTAAGATAGGCACGCTTTGCATCCAGAGAAGGTTCCACTCCGGGCGGGATATCCATCCAAGAATACAGGTGGCGTCGAAGGAGAAGGATCGGCACAAAAAGAATCGCCAGGACCACCAACAACACCGCAATGTTTTCCAACTGGCGCCGCACTACTACCGACCAGTCGGCGTCCGTGGCATGATGGACAATGGTCCAGAAAAAGCAACCGGCGCAAAGGGTGAAGAAAAACCCAAATGCAAAGAGCCACGAATAACTGAATTGATGCGGATTCAAAAATGCGCCCGCGATGCAAAGTGCCAGCGCCACGATGGCAATCAGGCCAAGCAGCGATGAAAGACGTGCAAAGCGATTGCCTTCGAAATATTCCCCTTCTGGCTTGGGCGCGGTCTGTAAACGCTCGCTCATGGTTTTTCCAATTCGGCGCGATGGCCCGACGGTACATCGGCTGCTGTTGCGTTTTGACTGCGCTGTAGCGCGCGCAGGTATGCGATGATCGCCCAGCGATCGGCTACAATGATGTTCGGCCCGTAGGCCATCATGGTATTTTTGCCATTGGTGATCGTATTGAAAATTTCCCCGTCAGACATTTTGCGGATTCTTTCGTCCTGAAGCGTCACCACGGTCGCGAGCCCGTACTGCTTGGTGATGCCGTTACCTGCTGCGGTCGCGCCATGACACATCGCGCAGGTTATGTTGAAACGCTGTTGGCCGCGTTCCATCAGCTCGCGCGTAACCGGAACCGGAACGCCTGTTCCCCAGTGATCGCCCATTTTGCCGGTGTTGTAGTAATCGGTGCCGGCGCTGAATGCGACCAGCGTGTGCGCTTCCTCTGGCGCTTCTGGTGTCTCTCCCGTCACGACCGGCGGTGTGGCGGTGGTCTTTGGCTGCGGCATTTCGTAACCGAACGGTACCGTACCCGCGACTGGCAGACGTGGACCGCGTCCGTCTGCAAAGAGATCGAGTGGTGCTTGTGCACGAACCTTCATCTGACGCACCATATCCGGAAAAAGCTCGGTTGGCGGTTCGGTGCTTTTTTGTCCGCGAAATCCAAACACCGCGATGATCGCGATCCCGCACAGAATAAAAATCACCAGAAACCCGCGCACCATATTCAGTCCTCGTGCACAATCGTGATGTGTTCGCCGCCGGTTCTTTCCAATAATTCGCGCACACCGTTTTCGGTAAACCGTGGATCGCGCGCTTCGATCGCCAGGAAAAATCCATCGTTGGTTACGCGGCTGAACCGTTCCCAGTTGAACATGGGATGATACCAGCGCGGCAGACCGTTCATACCGAGCCACGCAAAAAATGAAGCGAACGCGGCGAAAAGGACCGTCAGCTCGAACATGATAGGGAAAAAGGCCGGCACAGTCATGAAGTTCCATGGCTTGCCGTGCACATCGAGTCGATAGAGAAACGACGATGGGCCGAACTGGATTAAGACAGCAGTAAGCAAACCGGACACTCCGCCAAACAAAACCCAGCCGCTCAACCACGATTTTCCCAGCCCCATGGCTTCGTCCATTCCATGGATGGGAAACGGAGAATAAACGTCCCATCGTCTGAAGCCGGCGTCCCGCACATGCTTGGCTGCATCGTAAAGCGCGGCGGCACTCGGATATTCCGCAGCCATGGCGTAGACCTTGTGGCCGGCAGGAGTCCTCATCATCGTGTCCGCTCCTTTCCGCCGGGAGATACCGCTTGACTCCCAGGTGGTGCGCCGTAATGCGGGTCCGCTTCCGGTACGGCGGTCTTGACTTCGGACATCGCGATCATGGGCAGAAAACGAACGAATAGCAGAAAAAGCGAAGTGAAAATTCCGAGCGAGCCGATGTATGTCCAGATGTCCACCCACGTTGGGTGATAAACTCTCCATGACGATGGCAGGAAATCGCGAGCCAAACCGCCGGCAATAATGATAAAGCGCTCAAACCACATGCCGGCGTTCACACACATGGCGACGAAAAAAACGACCAGCACGTTGTACCGGCACCAGCGGAACCAAAACAGTTGCGGCGAAAGCACGTTACAAAACAGCATGCCGAACCACCAGTACCACCAGTAGGGACCGAAAACGCGGTTCCAAAATGCGAACCGCTCATAGACACTGCCGCTGTACCACGCTATGAAAAACTCCATCAAGTAGGCGTAACCGACGAATGAACCGGTCAACAAAATGATCTTCGCCATCTTGTCGATGTGCTGGGGCGTAATGACATCGTGCAATTTGAACATGGCGCGACATGGTAGCAGCAGAGTCAGCACCATGGCAAAACCGCCGAAAATTGCGCCTGCGACGAAGTAGGGCGGGAAGATTGTCGCATGCCATGTCGGCAAAACCGTCGTGGCGAAGTCGAAGGATACTACGCTGTGCACCGAAAGCACCAGCGGAGTGGAAAGACCCGCCAAAAGCAAATATGCCATCTCATAATGACGCCAGTTGCGATTGGAACCGCGCCAGCCGCACGCGAAAATCCCGAAAAGGAACTTCCTGATCTTTGACGTGGCCCGGTCGCGCAGCGTCGCCAAATCCGGAACCAAACCGGTATACCAGAATAGGACCGAGACAGTGAAGTAGGTCGAAACCGCAAAGACATCCCACATGAGCGCGCTCCGGAAATTTTGCCAGATCGCCCAGTTGGTAGGCACCGGGGCGAGATACCACGCCATCCAGACGCGCCCCACGTGGATGCCGGGGAAAATCGCCGCGCAGATAACTGCAAAAAGCGTCATCGCTTCCGCGGAACGGTTGATTGAAGTACGCCATTTTTGCCGCAGCAAAAACAAGATGGCGGAGATGAGTGTGCCGGCGTGTCCGATACCGATCCAGAAAACGAAATTGGTAATGTCCCAGGCCCAACAGACCGGGATCTGATTTCCCCATACGCCAACGCCGGTGGAAATCAGGTAGCCAATGCAAAAAAGTCCAAACGTCGCGGCGCTCGCGGTAATTGTGAACGCCACCCACCACCACCGCGGCGCGGGTTGTTCAACCACACCGGAAATTCGTTCTGTCAGCCAACTGAAATTGCGCCGATTCAGAACAAGCGGTACGCG
>DASTZJ010000134.1:0-10294 GCA_035764345.1 Candidatus Udaeobacter sp. | reverse complement strand
AACGTCGGCCAAAACCTGCGCAGAAAGAGAAACATCACCATTACCACCAGCGCCATGGTGATGACGAGCGTCAGTTGCACATCGCGCACGGAAGCGCGGATCGTGATTGTGCGATCGCTCATTACATCGAGATGTACGCTCGGCGGCAGCCAGGTGCGCAGTTGCGGAAGGATCGCGTGAATCTGATCGGTCGTCCGAACGACGTTCGCGTCCGGCTGTTTGAAAATGACTAATAAGACAGCGCGCTTGTTGTTGAACAAGCCTGCTTGATCGCGATTTTCCTGCGCATCGACTGCGGTGCCGACGTTGCGGAGCGGCACAGCTGCTCCATTGTGCTGCGCCACGATGATCGGCAGATATTGATCGGCATGCGTCAATTGATCGTTGCTCGCGATAACGAATCGCTGCTGCTCGCCATCGAACGCGCCCTTGGGCGAAAGAACATTCGCTTGTGAAAGCGTGGTGCGGATGTCTTCAACGCTCAGACCCATCGAAGCGAGCGCAACCGGATTCATCTGCACGCGCACAGCCGATTTCGCGCCGCCGCCGATGACCACCTGGCTGACGCCTTCCACCTGGCTGATGCGCTGGCCGATGATTTGATCGGCCAGATTATAGACTTGCGACAAAGGCAGCGCGTCCGAAGTCATGGCCAGAACCATGATCGGCGCGTCGGACGGATTCACTTTGCGATAAGAGGGCGGCTGCGGAAGTCCGCTTGGCAATTCGCCCGACGCCGCGTTGATTGCACTTTGCACGTCGCGAGCCGCGCCGTTGATGTCGCGGTTCAGATCGAATTGGATCGTGATGGACGATCCGCCTAATGAACTGACCGAAGTGATTTCAGATACACCGGCGATTTGCGCAAAGCGGCGCTCGAGCGGCGCGGCGAGCGATGACGCCGCAGTCTGCGGATCCACGCCGGGCTCCTGCACGGCCACCGAAATGGTCGGAAAATCCACTTTCGGCAATGGCGCGACCGGCAAAAAATAATAGGCCACTGCACCGAGCAACAACACGCCCGCGGCAAGCAGGGATGTGCCAACTGGCCGACGAATGAATGGCTCGGAAATGTTCATGACTAAAATCCAAGTCGATCATCTTCACCGCTTACTCCCGCGAATTGCGGCTCCGGTTCGGGTTCGTGTTCTGTTGTTGTTCTTGACGGCAATTGAGCTTGAGCGATTTCACCCCGACGACGTCGTTCCCCGACCCAGCGCCCAAACCGATCGAGATAAAGATAAATCACCGGCGTCGTGTAAAGCGTGAGAAATTGCGAGAGCAGTAATCCGCCGACAATGGCAATGCCCATCGGACGCCGCAACTCGCTGCCCGTACCAGATTCCAAAGCTAGCGGCAAAGCACCGAGCAGCGCAGCCGCTGTCGTCATCATGATGGGGCGAAAGCGCAACAGGCACGCCTGATAAATCGATTCCTCCGGCGAGAGTCCTTCCCTCCGTTCCGCGTCCAACGCGAAATCGATCATCATGATCGCGTTTTTCTTCACGATGCCGATGAGCAGGATGATCCCAATGAGCGTGACCAACGAAAAATCGATGCGGCAAATGAGCAACGCCAGCAGGGCACCGACGCCGGCGCTGGGCAGCGTCGAGAGAATTGTAATCGGATGAATGTAACTTTCGTAGAGGACTCCGAGCACGATGTAAATCACGATCACGGCAGCCAAAATCAGCAGCGGCTCGCTGGTGAGCGACGAGCGAAATTCCGCCGCCGCGCCGGTAAAAGTGGTTGTAATCGTGTCCGGCAGTCCGATTTCGCGCTCGGCTTTTTGAATCGCCGGGATCGCATGACTGAGCGAGCTGCCACTGCGCAGGTTGAATGAGATGGTCGCGGCGGGAAATTGCCCCTGGTGCGGAATCGACAACGGCGTGTTGCTCACGCGCATTGTGGCGAACGTGCTCAAGGGAACGGGCTGGCCGCTGCTCGATTTTACATAGATTTTGTCGAGTAGATCCGGCGACTCACGGAATTGCGGTTCCACTTCCAAGATCACGCGGAACTGATTGAGCTGCGTAAAAATGATCGAGACCTGTCGCTGCCCGAATGCATCGTAAAGCGTCTCATCGATGGCTTGTGTAAGTATGTTCAGCCGGGATGCCTTCTCGCGATCGACATCGATGTTTAACTGCAAGCCGTTTACCTGCTGATCACTTGCCACGTCGGTGAGCTGTGGCAATTGCCCAAGTTTTTGTACGAGCTTCGGCGTCCACTCCGCCAGTTCCGCCGCGTCGGCATCCTGCAAGATGTACTGGAATTGTGTGCGGCTGATCCGCGCGTCGATTTGCAAATCCTGCGCTGCCTGCATGAACAACGAGACGCCCTCGACGCCACGTGTAGCATTGCGCAGACGTTCGATGATTTTCTCAGCGTTCGCGCGCTGGTCGTGCGGCTTGAGTACAATGTAAAGCCGCACCGTGTTCACTGTTGCGTTCAGTGTTCCGGCACCGACGGAAGCGGAGACACTCGCCACATCAGGGTCCTGCCGGACGATGTCGGACACGGCGTGCACCCGCTGCATCATTGCTTTGAACGAAATGTTCTCGGCAGCATCGGTTACGCCGATGATCACACCGGTGTCTTGCTGCGGCAGCAAACCTTTCGGCACAACGACGTAAAGCAGAATGGTCGCGACGAGCGTGACGACAGCGACGATCAAAGTGAAGCGCTGATGCCCGAGCACCCAGCGCAACCCGTGTTCGTACCAGTTTCGAAAGCGCGTCCAATATTCCTCCGTTCGCCGGTAAAATTCGCTGGTGCGCTCACGCTCTTCTTCCTTTTCAGAGCGTAAAAGCTTGGCGCACATCATCGGAGTGAGCGTCAACGAAACGAACGCCGACACGCCAACGGCGACGCTCATGGTGATAGCGAATTCGCGAAACAAACGGCCGACGATCCCGGTCATGAACAGGAGCGGAATGAAGACCGCCACAAGCGAGACGCTCAACGACACCACGGTGAACCCGATTTGCTTTGCGCCTTTGAGCGCGGCTTGCAGTGGTCGGTCGCCCGCTTCGATGTAGCGCACGATGTTCTCGATCATCACGATGGCGTCATCCACAACGAATCCGGTCGAAATGGTTAGCGCCATTAACGAGAGATTGTCGAGGCTGAATCCGGCGAGATACATGATGCCGAACGTGCCGATCAGCGAGAGCGGCAACGCCACGCTCGTGATCACGGTGGTCCAAAGTTTTCGCAGGAACAGGAACATCACCATCACAACCAGCGCCATGGTGAGCAGCAACGTGAATTGCACATCCCGCACCGACGCGCGGATTGTTTCGGTGCGATCGGCCAGGACCTCGACGTGCACAGACGGTGGCAACGTGCTCGTCAGGCGCGGCAGCAATTGTTTCACCCGCTCGACAGTTTGAATGATGTTCGCGCCCGGTTGGCGCTGAATGTCGAGCAGCACCGCAGGCTTCTCGCCATTCTTCCTGCCGACCCACGCCGCAAGCTGATCGTTCTCTACGCTGTCGATGATATTCGCTACACCGCCGAGCCGAATCGGAGCGCCGTTCTTGTAAGCCACGATGATCGGCTTGTAAGCATCGGCAGAGAAAATCTGGTCGTTCGATCCGATGGTGAACGATTGTCGCGGTCCTTCGAAGCTCCCTTTCGGCGCGTTCACATTCGCCTGGCCAAGAATCGTGCGTACATCTTCGAGGCTGAGTCCCAGCGCGGAAATCGCCGCCGGATTCACCTGCACGCGCACGGCCGGTTTTTGGTTGCCCTGGATGGTGACAAGACCGACACCAGTGACCTCGCTCAATTTTTGCGCGAGCAACGTGTCGGCAAAATCGTTCACTCGATCGAGCGGCAGACTGTCTGATGTGATCGCGAGCGTGAGGATCGGTGTGTCGGCTGGGTTAACCTTGTTATATTTGGGCGGGTTCGGCAGATCCTTCGGCAAGAATCCGCTCGCCACGTTTATGGCAGCCTGCACATCCTGGGCAGCGACATCGATTGGTCGATCGAGCACGAACTGCAGCGTGATCGTGGATACGCCGAACGAGCTGGTCGAGTTCATCGACGCAAGTCCGGCAATCTGGCCAAACTGGCGCTCTAGCGGCGTGGTAATCGCCGAGACCATCACATCGGCGCTCGCGCCCGGATAATAGGTCGTGACTTCGATGGTGGGAAAATCAACTGTCGGCAGCGCTGAGATCGGCAGCAACTTATAGCCGAGTATTCCGAGCAAAATCACGCCTGCCATCAGCAGCGAAGTCGCCACAGGTCGGCGAATAAACGGTTCGGAAATGTTCACGGTTTTCCCGACTTCGCCGTTTTGTGCGTTGGTTGTCTTAGCTGCACAGATCGCGATTGCTGCGATGGTTGCGGTGTCGTCAGCTCAACATGCGCGCCCGGTTGTAATTTGTATTGGCCATCTACTACGACTTGCTCCCCGGGTTTTAATCCTTCGTCCACCAACGTGAGATTTGCCTCTGTTTGCGCGACTTTGATCGGCCGCATCTCCACAGTTTTATCTGGCTTAATCAGGTAAGCATACGTTCCCTGAGGACCGCGTTGCACTACGCTCGAAGGGATGACGGTCGCGTCCTTTCGCGTGGTCAAAATCAGTCGGGCATTGACGAATTTTCCAGGCCAAAGTTTCAGTTCACTGTTCGGAAAGGTCGCTTTGAGCTTCACAGTGCCGGTCGCCGGATCGATTTCGTTATCCACGACGGCCAGCGCGCCTTCGTCGAGTGTGCTTGTGTTCCCCCGGTCGAGGGCGAGAACTTTCAGCCCGCCGTTTGCGCTACCCTGGTTCAAGATTTCCTGTAGATTTTGTTCCGGTAACGTGAAGACAACCGAGATCGGATGCAACTGGGTAATCACGACCATTCCGGTCTGATCGCTCGCGTGCACGATGTTGCCGACATCGACAAGCCGAACGCCGGTGCGTCCATCGATTGGCGATTTGATCTGCGTGTAATCGAGTTGCGTGCGCGCGTTCTCAATCGCGGCTTGATCAGCCTGCACTGCCGCCTGCAGTGAATCACCCTGATATTTCGATGAGTCGAAATCCTGTTGAGCGATCACTTTCTTTTTCAGCAAATCGGTGTTGCGCTCAAGAACGACTTTGGCGTTGGCCAATTGCGCTTCGTCCTGGGATTTTTTTGCAATCGCCTGATCGAGCGCCGCTTGAAACGGACGCGGATCGACAACGGCCAGCAAGTCGCCAGCTTTTACATCCTGGCCTTCAGAAAAAAGCACCTGCTGCAACTGGCCATCCACGCGGGTGTGAACAGTCACGGTATTAAACGCTTGCACCGTTCCCAGGCCGTCGAGATAGATCGGCATATCTTTTTGCTCGACCTTTCCTGCGACCACCGGCACTGGGGCGCCACCACCTCTAGATCCGCCACGTCTGCCTGAAGTTCCTGCCGCACCCGATGATCCGGATTGATCAGACGAAGCGCTATGATGAAAGCTCCACCACGCGATCAAAAGTACGAGAGCGCCGATGACTCCGAGAATGAATCGCTTAAACATTTTTTTGCATACCCCGAGTGCATGCTGAGACGCTCATAATTGTGACCTCCGAGACAGACGTTCGGTTACAAGAATGTATCGTATGTGGTTTAGAGACCGTCTGGGTTGGGACGGCTGCGGACTCCCAGAAATCTGCTTAGAGCACGCGGACGTATCCCCATTTTTAGAATTTAGAAGCGAACTGAAGGTCCCCGACCTCGTGCGGAACACACGGCTTTAAGCAAGTACCGAAGGATTAGCCTAAGGAACCGAACGCAAGTCCCAGCCCGTAAGTGACGACTGCGACGATGATGCCGATCCAGGTCATTTCCAGACCGGATGCCCACCAGGAACGGATGGTGATCAGCGATTTCAATGCGCCCACGAGAAAGTGCGCCACTAAACTGATGCCGAAGGAAATAATGACGGCCTTCAGTCCGCCCGAGAAAAAGAACGGAATGATGGGAACAAAGGCGCCAATCGCCGTAGAGATGGCAGCTGAGGTTGCTGCGGTCCATTGATTCGGAAACTGATGCTCGGACAAGCCGAGCTCACTCTGCGCCATTGCCTGCACAAACTGTTCCGGTTGCTGGGCGAGACGTTTCGCCATTTTCTGTGATTCTTCGGGAGTGAATCCTTGTAATTGATAGAAGAGGGACATCTCCTCGATTTCTTCCTCGGGGTTTTCCTCCACTTCCGCGCGTTCGCGCGAAATCTCGGCTTCATAAACTTCCGCTTCACTCTTTGCGGCCAGATATGCGCCTGCGCCCATCGAGAGAGTGGACGCAAGCATGCCAGCCAATCCCGAAATCAGAATGTAACGTTGTTGATTATTCGTCGCGCCAGCCACGCCGGAAACAATTCCGAATACGGCGCCAAGTCCGTCATTTGCGCCGTAGATGGCGTCGGCGACCCAACTGCCACCTCGCCCATGCCAGCGCTCGCGCTTAAGGATTTTGTCCAGCGCGGTGCGCGGGCTAACCGGGGGTGCCATGGCGCTAAGCGCTCGGGCATGTGCTTTTTCTTCGAGGGCGCTCTTTCGCAAGAATTCCTGCACATCCCGTTCGCCAGCAAAAGCCTGCTCGGCTTGCTCCTGAAATTCGGCTTCCTGCCGTTCTTCCGTTGCTTCCATCCGGCGAATGGCGATTTCGGCGCCGGCAATTTTGTTCCACCAACGGTTGAGCCGGCGCCCAATTGTGTCCTTCAAAACCGGCGGTTCTGCGCCGAGGTCTCTGAGTTTTTTTTCCCACCGGCGCGCATGCCGTTCTTCGGCTTCGGCCATGCGCAAAAGAACACCTTTGCGTCTCTCGTCCCGCTCGCGTTCGGCCAGATCGCGATACGTCTGCGCGGTCTCGACTTCCGCCCGCCAATTGCGTTTAACGACTTCTATCGTCTGCTCCGGTCGCGATCCACCTGAGGGAGATCGGAGTTGCTGATCTTTCGAGTCACGAGACGGATTTTCGCTGCTCATATGCGCTTAATCAGCTGGTTCTATCGCGGCGCTGATCGCCGGTTCTGCTCTAGCCTTTAGTTGCTGCGCTGTAATTACAATCGCGACTGAACCGATAATCAGCGCGGCAGCAATTAGGACACGCAGTGTTACAGTTTCCCCGGCAAAAGCAGCGCCTAACAAGACGGCTACAATCGGGTTCACATACGCATACGTCGCGACTTTCGCCGGATCACAGTGACGCAACAACCAGATGTAAGCGGTGTATCCAACCACAGCTCCGATGATTACCAAATAAATGAACGAAGCGAGCGACAAGATCGAGACCCAGCCAGGATGAAAACGCCGCACCTCGCCGGTTACAATGCCGGCGAGCAGCAGAAGCAATCCACCGCAAAGCATCTGTTGGGCTGCCGTCAGGAATGGAGAGGTGGCGTGTTTTGCTGTGCGCGAATAAAGCGATCCTGCCGACCAGATGAACGAGGAGACGAGCAGAATCGACATTCCAATCGCAGGATGTCGCCCGCCATTTGAAGAAAAACGCAAAGCTGGTCCGAGCAAAATGCCAACGCCAGCAAAACCGCCAACCAAGCCAAGCCAGATAATCGGTGCTGGCTTGGGCGTCATCCCCATCGCCCAGCCTAGAATCACAATGTAAATAGGAACAATCGCCACGATTAGCGCCGCCAATCCTGTGTCGATGTACTGCTCTGAAATTGTGACACCGCCATTACCAGCGAGGAGCAAACAGGCTCCAATAATCAGCGATGTGCGCCAGTTCGCCCAGCTCGATTTATAGGTCCCCTGCGACCACGCGATCACATACATGATTACGCCTGCCAACAGGAATCGCATGCCCGCCATGAGAAACGGCGGAATACTCTCGATGGCGAAGCGGATGCCGAGATAAGTCGAACCCCAAACGAGATAAAGGGCGGCGAAGGCAATGATAATTCGGATTTTTGTGGGCGCAGCCATAGCAAGAATGTGGTGCAAGTTTGCAATCTGCGCTGTCGATCACAGAGCAAGTTAGAAACTTGCGCCACATCGAGCTCAAGAGAGCGCGATCTTCAGATCGCCCCGGCGGACTCCCTAGTCACAACTAAGCGCCGCGCTTAAAAAGCAATCGATACAGCAGCAACAGGATCACGGCGCCAACGACCGACATGATCCAGCCGGCCGTATAATTCTCGCCTGCAAAAATGCGGCCGATCCAAGTGCCGACAAACGCGCCGGCGATGCCGAGCAGGATCGTGACGATGAAACCGCCGGGATCCTTTCCCGGCATCAATAGTTTCGCGATGGCACCGACGACGAGACCGATAACGATTGTCCAAAGAATATGCATAACGAAGCGCTTGTATCGGGTTGATTTGCATCCGGCAAGAAAATAAGTCCGGGAAACGAGCTTACAATTGAATCACTTGCGCGGAGAGGATGTCTTCGCTTGCCCGAATTTCCGTCAACAATTTTTCGCTCGGTGCAGTGTCGAGATTCAACACCGTGAGCGCTGTACCACCCGCCTGATTTCGACTGAGCGACATTGTTGCGATGTTTACGCCATAATCGCCGAGCAATGTGCCAATTCGTCCAACCATTCCAGGGCGGTCTGTGTTTTCCAATACCAGCACGACACCATGCGGACGCGCTTCTACTGGACGACTGTTAATACTTACGATCCGTGGAGTGACACCGAAGAAAGCGCCGCCAACCGAAACAACTTTTCCTTCGCCGGCAGCGGATAATTCGAGCATGTCAGTATAATCTCCGGGTGCGCTCAGACGCGATTCGCTTACTTTCAAGCCAAGAGTTTCCGCGAAACTGGGCGCGTTGACTTCGTTGACTTCGCTACCGCCGGCTATTTGCAGGAAGCCTTTCAAGATTGAACGGGTAATTGCCGTCGTATCGACTTCGTTGACTTTGCCGCTGTAATTGATGTTGAGAGTTTCCACGCGCTTCGGTGCAAGCTGCGACAGAAACCGGCCCAATTTTTCGCCAAATCGCAGATGCGGCCCGATGATGGCCAGGGTTTTCGCATCGAGACTGGGCATGTTCACTGCATTGCGAATCGTGCCTTCTAGCAAAGCGGCACGGATGGAATGCGCGATCTCAATCCCGACGCTCTCCTGTGCTTCCGCGGTCGACGCGCCGAGATGCGGAGTAAGAACAACATTGGGCGCGCCGCGCAATGGCGAATCGGCCGGGAGCGGTTCGGTTTCGAAAACATCCAACGCCGCAGCGGCCACATGTCCATCTTGCAAAGCTTTCACGAGCGCGTTTTCGTCGATCAAGCCGCCGCGCGCACAATTGATAATGCGGACGCCGCATTTGGTTTTTTGTAATCGTGCTGCATCGAGAAGGTAACGCGTTTCTGCGGTAAGCGGCGTGTGCAGCGAGATGAAATCCGCACTCGTAAGCAAATCATCGAGCTCGTCCACCAGCTCGACCTGCAGGCTGCGAGCGCGCGTCGCGGAAAGATACGGGTCGTAAGCGATCACGCGCATCCCGAAGGCAATGGCGCGCCGGCTGAGTTCGCTGCCAATTCGGCCCATTCCAATTACGCCCAGCGTCTTGTTGTAGAGCTCAACGCCTTCGAAATTCCTTTTGTCCCAATTCTTACTGCGAACGTTTGCGTCCGCCTGTGGAATCTTGCGCGCCGCTGAAAGCAACAGCGAAAACGCATGCTCGGCCGTGGAAACCGTATTTCCACCGGGCGCATTCAACACAATGATGCCACGGCGTGTGGCCGTCTCGACGTCAACATTGTCCACTCCCACCCCGGCTCGCCCGACCACACGCAATTTCGTCCCTGCATTCAAGATACCGGCGGTGACCTTTGTCTGGCTGCGCACGACAAGTGCGCCGAATTCCGGAATTAGATCGATAAGTTCCCTTTCGCTTAACCCGGTTTTGACTACAGCCTTAATTGCGCCATCGCGAGAAAGCTCATCCACTCCACGCTGCGAAATTGCGTCGGCTATGAGGACCTTAGGCGGAGTCATCACAAGCTCCCAATTTAAAACTCAAATCTTAAAAGTGAAAACTTCTTCTCGGCACCTGTTAGCCGCGCCTTGCTTGATGAATTCGCGATCAACGGATTTGCCACCGACCGATCCACGTGCCGAAGCCATAAAAGCCCAATGGCTCCAATCGCTTGTCTGCGCCGCCAAGGTAATCGTCGATCACCATCCAACAAGAGTCGGCCACTAAAAGAGCGAAGCGCTACATGAGGAGTAAAACACCCATGTGAGACATGGCCACGGCGCGACCTGCCCTCTCCGATCGATGGCGTACATTGTGACTGCGGTACTCGATGAGCTTTGTACATCAAGCTCGATGAAGCCGTCA
>DASTZJ010000133.1:0-8741 GCA_035764345.1 Candidatus Udaeobacter sp. | reverse complement strand
CTCGATGTCTGGCGGGCGCCTTCACCTGGTTTTGGCGGTTTGTCGCTCAAAAAGAAAAGCTTTGTTTTTCGAAACTCGAAATCGTTGTTTAACGCCACCGGGAGCGGTCTGACTTTTTCCACGGTTCTTGGTTCCTCGCTGGCGATAGCAACTAAGGCAAAAAAAGAGCCTAAGGCAAAGAGTGCGGCCGCAACCTTCATTAGCCTAATAAAGCCGGGTTTTGAATCGGGTGTCAACGAACAACCCACACATCAGGGTTCTCCACCCGATGGAACTCAGGCGAATCTGAAAGTAAGTTGGGGTTTTATGATTGAAGTTCGTTATGAGCGCGGGGTGTATCTGCCGCGCCAGGATTTATGGCTCGATCCACGGGACGCAAAGCGATTCGCCTTCGTTTCACACGCGCATAGCGACCACATTGCGCCACACGAAGAGATCGTCGTTTCCGAACATACATCACGCTTGATGCAAAGCCGGCTGCCGGGCTCCCGAACGGAACATGTTCTGCCATTCAATGAAAAACGAACAGTGCATGGGCTCGAGCTTATGCTATTGCCGGCCGGGCATATCTTTGGTTCGGCACAATGTTTCCTGTGTGCCGACAACGAGACATTGCTTTACACCGGCGATTTTAAGCTGCGTCCCGGAAAATCGGCCGAGCCGGCGCAGTGGCTCCACGCTGATACGCTCATTATGGAAACGACGTTCGGCCTGCCAGGCTATCGATTCCCACCAACGGAAGAAGTCGTCGACCAAATCGTTGCTTTCTGCCGCGAAACAATTGGCGAGGGCGGCGTGCCTGTGCTTCTTGGCTATTCGTTAGGTAAAGCGCAGGAAATACTCTGTTCGCTTGATGGAGCCGGGTTGACGCCAATGCTGCACGGTTCGGTTTATCAGATGACGCGCGTCTACGAGCAGTTTGGCCAATCGTTTTGCAAATATCTTCGCTACACATCCGGCGATGTTGCAGGAAAGGTTCTGATCTGCCCACCGAGCGCAAATCATTCACACATGCTGGAAAGGATTGCGCGCAAACGCGTCGCGATGATCAGTGGCTGGGCGGTCGATCCAAACGCGCTCTATCGCTACCAGGTTGACGCGGCATTTCCGCTTTCCGACCATGCTGATTACAACGACCTGCTTCGCTACGTAGAACTCGTACAACCGCGCCGGGTATTTACACTTCACGGTTTCGCTGCTGCGTTTGCGGGCGATTTGCGCCGGAGCGGCATCGAAGCGTGGGCGTTGAGTCAAGAAAACCAAATGGAGTTTATGCTGCCACAGATTCCTGCACGCCCTTCCTTTGATGCGCTCGGCGCCGAACGCTGCACCAGAGGCACGTCCGCTACCGCATCCGAATTCCTCGCGTTTGCGAATGTTGGCGAAGCGATTGCCGCAACTCCGGCCAAACTGGAGAAAATTCGATTGCTTGCCGATTATCTCCGCGGCCTAACGAGCGAGCAGCTCTCGATTGCGACGCCTTACTTCACCGGGAAAGCCTTTGCCCAAAGCGATCCGCGCACCCTGCAGATCGGCTGGGCCGTAATCTTCCGTGCGCTGCAAGGGGCTACAAAAGTCAGCGACGCGGAATTTCACCGCGTCGCCGGCACTCACGGCGATGCGGGCAAAACCGCGTTCGAAGTTCTGGACGGGCGAACAACACCGCAGCTGTTCAGCATCCGTGAATCGGGCGAGTTGCTTGAAAATCTTCACCGCTCGCGCGGCCCCATCGCCAAGGCCGAGTTACTGCGAAATCGATTCTCAAAATTGTCCGCGCGCGAAGGTCAGTACGTTGTCAAAATTTTGACTGGCGATCTGCGCATCGGATTGCGCGAGGGGTTGGTCGAGGAGGCAATTGCGAAGGCGTTCGGTGTCTCTTTTGAGCAGGTAAGGGAGGCGAACATGTTGTTAGGCAACATTGGTCAGACGGCCCTGCTTGCTTCGCGAAACGAACTATACCGCGCGGAACTTTCGATTTTTCGTCCGATCAAATGCATGCTTGCGACTCCTGAACCGACAGCCGAAACGGTCTGGGAACGGTTCGCTGAAGCTGCAGGGACTAGCCGGGAGCTGGTGCCATCGGCGCCAACTACCGTTTATTTGGAGGACAAATTCGACGGGATTCGCGCCCAGTTGCACCGTAGTTCGCAACAGGTCGAGATTTTCTCTCGCGATTTGCGGCGTATCACGGGTCAATTCCCGGAGCTGGCCGATCAAGCCAGGAATTTCCAGGACGAGCTGATTATCGATGGCGAAATTATTGCTTTCGAGAAGGGTCGCGGACTCACCTTCTTCGATTTGCAGAGGCGACTGGGCCGAAAGAACGACGGCGCCGATTTATTCGCGCATGCGGCGGCAGAAGTGCCGGTCGCGTTTGTGATCTTTGATCTTCTTTGGTTGAATGGCCGGTCATTGTTAAAGACTCCACTGCATGAGCGGCGAAGATATCTCAGTAGCGTGCGATTGCCGCCGCACTTTCAAATTGCCCGGGTAATACCTGTGCATTCAGCTGCCGAGATCGAACAAGAGTTCCAACAAGCGCGACAGCGCCTGAATGAAGGGCTGATGATCAAAGACCCGAGCAGCTTTTATCTACCCGGCAACCGCGGCATGTTTTGGTTCAAGCTCAAGAAAGAACTGGCGACGCTGGATGTCGTGGTGGTGGGGGCCGAGTTTGGGCATGGCAAGCGCAATAGTGTATTGAGCGATTACACGTTTGCGGTGCGCGATGAAACCACCGGTAATCTCTTGCCGATTGGTAAGGCTTACAGCGGATTGACCGACGCGGAGATCGCAGAGTTGACCGAGCATTTCAAACAGAACACGATCGCAGACCATGGCCGGTATCGTGAAGTGAAGCCAGACGTGATCCTGGAAGTCGCTTTCAATTCAATCCAGCCCAGCACACGTCACGCCAGCGGCCTGGCACTGCGTTTCCCGAGAATCAAGGCAATCCGACGCGACAAGAATGTCGATTCAATCGATACGCTGCAATACGCTCGCGAGCTGGCAACGCAACGCGCAAATTCGCCTGCTAGCTTAGGCTGAAACGCGTTATCAACGCCTCTGGTTTACTGGGGCGTCGGCGACGGAGATGACGAAGTCGCCTCCGCGCCACTGGAAGCTTCAACATCAGGAGCCGCTTGCGCATTAGGAGAAGGTTGTGCGCCAATCGTCCTCATTTTCTGTATTGCCTCCATTCTGCGCTGTCTTACAGCACGCAGCTCTTGTATTCTTTGTTCCCTCTGGGCTTTGAGGTCCGTTTTGTCCGGCACTAAACCAGGAGGAATGGTCGCAGAAGCCGGAACATTTGAAGTGCCGTCCCTTTTCAGAGCTCGCGATTGAAGATCAGCTGGAAGCATTGCGGCACGCGCTACTGCTTTTTCTCTTCGGCCAATGCCTTCTCGCGTTCGTCTAATGCTTTCTCGCGTGTATCCAACTCGGTTTTCCGCTGAGCGAGTTGTTGTTCAGCGGCTGCATCCTGTTTTTGGCAAGAGCAAACCATCGCCAAAGGAACAAGCATCGAGAGGACAAAGAGTTTTTCATATCCAAAGGTCGTACTTTTGGTTTTCCGTTAATTCGCACGAACAAACCGAGGAGCCAGCTGCTAGTCAATGAAAGTCAACGCGGCTGCGGCGTTGTCGAACTTGCTGGCACCACTACAATCGTTTCAATCTGGCCACGGCGAAGGCGCTGTATATTGGCAAACACGGCTACCAATGCGATCGACGCGACGATGATGATCATCAGCACGACGGCGCTCCTCGGAACCTGAGGCGATCGAAGTTTTTCGGCAGGCTGCTGCGGCGAATTCACGTATGAAGTATCGATATCGATCTCACGCGCGCAAGGAAGCCTTATTCGTTTTCCTTATTCGGAGAAAAGGAATAACCCGCATCAGTTCAAGCGCAAAGCCGCGATTGCATCCATAACTCGCTGGCTTAGCCGCTGGTAGAGGTCCTTCCCTGGTCGGTTCAAATCGGCCGCCGCAAAGAAAATCGGTTCTCCAATTACGATGGTAATTGACACAAAGTGCAAACCGCCGCCACCGCGGGCCAGGGCTTCGTGGGCGCCAAAGATTCGCATCGGCACGACTGGCGCCAGCGTTTTTGCGATTACGAGACCCAATCCCGGCTCGGCCGACTGCAAGCTACCGTCGACGGTGCGCGAGCCTTCCGGAAAGACCAGAGCTGCGTTCCCGGCCTTCAGAACACGAATCAAAGCTTTCAGGGCGCTGCGGTCGATGCCTTCTTGATTGACTGGGATTACATTGAGCTTTGGCAAAAGCCAGCCGAGCAGTGGCACATCCAGCAGTGTTCGCCGTGCCAGAAAGTAAACCGCCCGATCGCACGTGGTGCCGGCAAGCGGCGGATCGAGATAACTCTGATGGTTCATTGCGAGAATGACCGGGCCGCTCTGAAGCATGCGCTCCCGATGAACTACACGAAAACGAAAACACAATCGGCCAACGAGGCGACTAAGATGATACCCAAGCCTGTAATAAACGTTCATCGTTGAAGCGTTGAAACGACCAAGCCACTTGAATCACGAGCCGATCGGAAGACCCAATTGCTTTAGCCGTGCAATGATCTGATTGACCACTCCGTCGATCGTAAGATGCGAAGTGTCGATGACATGCGCGTCTTTGGCGATCATGAGCGGTGAGACAGGGCGTGAAGAATCAACGCGATCACGCATGGCGATTTCGTCGCGCCCTCCTTGTGCGGCGCGACGCTGGAGACGCACCTGAATTGAAGCATCAATGTAAAATTTGTAAGGGGTATCTGGAAAAACGACCGAACCAATATCCCGGCCTTCCACGACCAGATCGTCGCTACGTGCGTGCTCGTGCAGTTTCCGCGCAACGATTTGGCGAACCACAGGCAACTGACTGACGCGCGAAACGCTTTCGTTTACAAAATCATCATGCAAGTGGTCCGCGGGGTCGACGTTATCAATCAGAATACGCGACTGATTGTCCTGTATGCGGCATGTGATGACGGCTGACTGAAGGGCTCGACTCACACGCTCGCGGTCTTCAAGATCGATTTTCTCTTGCAGAATGTGCCAAGTGATTGCTCGATAAATGGCGCCGGAATTAACGTAAACAAATCCCAGTTGCCGGGCGAGCTCTCGTGCGACACTGCTTTTTCCAGAGGCCGCCGGGCCATCAATGGCAATTATCTGATGAAACTGTTCCCGCATGGCGGAAATTAGCGCGCCGGAAAGATGCCGGGCAAGCGTCCAGTGATGTACATGCGGCCCCGAAATACTTCAGGAGATCATGCTTCTTCCTCGACTGGTCCGGGAGTAAGTGAACCAATCACGGGCGTGCTAATCTGCATCCGCTTTGGATTTGTGAACTCTTCAAGCACGGTTTCAAATCCAGGATAAGATTCACGAATACATTCGGCTTCCTGAACGATGGTTTCGCCATCAGCGAACAAACCGGCTATGGCAAACGCCATCGCAATACGATGATCGCCGAAGCTTGGCAGGCGGGCTCCGTGTAGGGGCGCCGGACCAAGTATCTCAAGGCCATCGTTCATTTCAGCTACCTGCGCTCCCATGGCACGCATATTGTGCGCGATTGCGGCGATGCGATCGCTTTCTTTCACACGCAATTCTTCTGCCTGGCGAATAATTGTCTTGCCGTCTGCAAGAGCGCCTGCGACTGCAAGGATCGGCAGTTCATCAATAAGCAGTGGCACTTCTTTACCCTGAATGACAGTGCCTTTAAGTGGGAAACCGGTGACTTCGACAACTCCGCGCGGCTCGACTTGATCGATGTCCTCAATGGCCTCACGCACTTGCGCACCCATCCGAAGCAGAACACCAAGTAAGGCCGTTCGTGTGTGGTTCAAACCAATATCGCGAATCAGGAGATGACCTCGCCGCTGCGCCGCAGCGGTGACCAGCCAAAAGGCCGCGGAAGAGATGTCGCCTGGAATGGAAAAGTCGCGCGACTCCGGAACCTGGTCGCCGAATACAGTAACGCTGCCATTCCCGTCCCCTACCGTTCGGACCAGGAAATAATCAAACATCATTTCCAGATGATTCCGAGTTGGTGCCGGCTCGATCACGGTGGTCTTGCCCTTGGCAAAGAGGCCAGCCAGCAGCAATGCGCCTTTCACCTGTGCACTTGCAACGGCCGGTCGATACCGAATGCCACGCAAGGAACCGCCCTGGATGCGCAGCGGTGGCGTCTCTTCCGGGCCTTCGGCGACAATATCTGCACCCATCTGACGAAGCGGCGCAATGATGCGCTCCATCGGGCGTTTTGACAGCCCGGCATCGGCGACAAGGCGACTTTCAAATGTCTGCCCAGCAAGTAGCCCAGCGAGAAGCCGCATGGTAGTGCCGGAATTGCCGCAATTGATTTCGCTTTTGGGTGGCGTAAGAACCCGTTTTTTCCCGTGCACGATCAACAGAGACGGCTCAGGCTGTTCGATCCTAATTCCGAGGGCGCGCAGCGCGTTCACTGTGTGCATACAGTCTTCGCTCGGAAGAAATCCTTGCAGAGTGCACACTCCATTCGACAAGGCGGCGATGATTACCGCGCGATGCGAGATGCTCTTATCGCCTGGTACGGTAATCTCGATATCAATCCGAGGTGCCCGCTTTACCCGCAACTCCATAAATGAAGAAACCGTTGGTGAATACTTAATGCCGTATTGCTCGATGAAGAAGAAAGGCGCTGGGCTAATTCAGCACCCAATACCGGCATCGAGCATCAGCCTCGAACGCCCTCAAGGCAACCCGTCACGGAACAAGAAAGATTTTGTCCGTGTACGGATCCTTTACTTCCGTTCCCGGAGGGAATCCTTCCACATCGATATATTTGCCAGGTGAATAAGGACTCTCTACGAGGTGAGGTTTGCCGGGGACGGGAATTCCGTACGGATAATCCCCCTTTGCGATCTTCGTCGGCGCAGCGGGCGGAGGAGGCGCTGCTGCGGTCTCCACCGGCGGCGTTCCTGTAGGCTGAACAGGGCCATTCGGATTGAACGGCTGTTGCGGTGGCGGGTATTCCCCGGGCTGGGTGGGGCCATAACTCGCGGCCCGATGTCGCGAGGGCGGTGGCGGCGGCTCTTCACTGCATGAGGCGACAAGGAAGGCCGTGAATAGAGCAAGCGACAATGAGAATTTCATAAATGGAAGTACTGTTACAATCGTATCTGCAGTCTGAGTCGTTGCCAATCATTAAATCGCTTTTTGTTCACACTCAGCGACGCTTTCGCAAAAACTGGTGTGGATACAATGGCGGTTCACCTTCCATCCGAATCCAAGATAGAGATGCAGACGGCGAACAACTCCCACGCAGAAATCTTGATAGTGGATGATGACGCTTTGAGCCGCAAAATCCTGGCGCAAGTGCTAACGTCTGCCGGCTACAACTGCCAGGTATGCGGGGACGGCGCCGAAGCGTTGGAGGTAATTCACGCCAAGCCGCCTTCGCTTCTGCTGCTCGATTTCGATATGCCAGGGCCAAATGGCGCCGAGGTGTTAAAACAGCTTCGCTCGGATCAACACCAGGCAGTCGCGCAAGTGCCCACAATTATGTTGACCGCACACGGAAGCGAGGAAAGCGAAGTCTCTTGTTTGCAGGCTGGCGCAGATGATTTTGTGACAAAGCCAGTCAATGCGGCAGTGTTGCGAGCGCGAATAGAGACCCAGCTTCGTCTCCGCTCTATGAGGCGGCAATTAGAGAGGCAAAATGACGAGCTCGAACAATGGCGCAGCGACCTTGAGCGCGATCTAGCGGCAGCGCGTTTGACGCAGCAATCGTTAATTCCGCAAAAGCCTTTGGTGCTGTCCGGCTGGGAGGTTGCCGCCTGTTACCGCCCGGTAATCCAGGTAGGCGGCGATATTTACGGCTGGCTGCGAATGAAAGATGGCCGGATCTTGTTCTGGATTGCCGATGGCTCCGGTCACGGGGCCGCTGCTGCACTGCTTACAACGTTGGCAAAACTTCTCTTTCACCATGGCAGTGTGGAACACGACACCCCAGCTCGCGTGATGGAAGCAGTCAACGATGACTTTCGCAGCATTTTTGGCGGGCGCTCGTTCATGACGGCGATGTGTGTCGCGCTCAATCACAGAACTGGGAGCGCCCAGGTCGTGGGGGCGGGTCATCCGCCGCTTCTCATCGTTCGCCATAATGGTGCAACGGAATCGATCCCATCAGTCGCACCTCCGTTGGGCTTGCTCGAACGCCCCGAATTTGTGGAAACTGCGCTCGATTTTGAACCAGGGGAGGCCTTCCTTCTCTATACCGACGGCTTGCTTGGCTCGTCAAAAAATGAACGGCGTAGGTTGACGCCACAGCAGTTAGAGAAAATGCTCGATCACTCCGCGCCGACTGCCGAAGCGTTTCTCAAGAGGATTTTGGCACAAGCAGCTCCAAATAAAACCGAAGACTCCTTGTCTGATGATATGACAGCTCTGGCGGTTCGCCGGATGGCCCCTCAATAAATTTTTTCGTTTGCTTAAAATTAGTGTTGCTCTCTCGCAGGCGAAACGTTAATCAGCCTCATGCCGAAAACCAAAAAGAAAACTTCCAAGCGCAAACCGAATCCCGCCTTCATGAGACCGGTCCAGCCTGACGATAAGCTTGCTGCCATTGTCGGGTCGCAGCCGCTACCACGCTCCGAGCTTACCAAAAAGCTCTGGAACTACATCAAGAGGCACGGTTGCCAGGATAAAAAGAAACGAACCATGATTAACGCCGACGACTCACT
>DASTZJ010000132.1:0-10130 GCA_035764345.1 Candidatus Udaeobacter sp. | reverse complement strand
TAGCGCGACGCGCGCCAGCGATTTTCGTCAAGCAAACGTTTCGAATAGCTGCGAAAAGTCACATTATCGCGGCGCAACTTTTGCAACTTGAAAACGATGGCTTGTATGAGAGCGGCTAGCGCGATGGTGTCATCCACGCGTGACTGCGCGTCGCAAATGCGGAACTCAATCGTGTTGAAAAACGGGTGCAACCGCACGTCCCACCAAATCTTCTTCGGATTATCGATGCAATTGGTCGAGACCAGCAGCTTCAAATAATCTTCGTACTCGCTGAGACTTTGGAACGCGTCCGGAATGCCGGTGCGTGGAAGACGTTCGAAGATCATCTGGCGGTATGCTTTCAACCCGGTGTTTTGTCCTAGCCAAAAAGGCGAGTTGACCGAGAGCGCGTACAGATGCGGCAGGAAATAACGGGCTTGGTTCATGATATCGATTCCCTCTTCGCGATCGGGAATCCCGACATGAACGTGCAAACCGAAGGTCAAGCAGACCCGCGCAACCTGTTGCATATCTTTCACGATTGTCTCGTAGCGCTCGTTTACGGTGATGAGCTGGTCCATCCAGTGTGAAAACGGGTGCGTGCCAGCGGAGGCGATTTGCAGCCCGTGCTGCGCAGCCAGTTTCGCCAACTCAGTGCGAAGATTGACAACCTGTTGCCGGGCATCACGCGCATCGTTGCAAACTTCTGTGCCGAGTTCGACCATCGACTGGTGCAACTCGGGTTTGACGCGCTCCTGCAACATCATTTTGCCGTCGGCTAGGATTTGCTGGATGTGCGAACGTAGCTCGCGCGTCTCCGGATCCACGATCTGGAATTCCTCTTCAATGCCCAGAGTGAAAACATGATCATGTTTGCGGCGCCTCCTCATTGTTTTTTTTAATTTAGCGCGGACGTTTTGCCGACGGGACGCGATATCCATAATCACAAAATTGTAACCGTTTTCATTGCCGCGACTATCTCCGTCGGATTTTTGATGGGCTCTGCGGCGATTGCGATTCCTTGGCCGTTTTTTGCGCCGCGCCGGTTCAATGCAGCCTGAACTCCCTGCTCAGGCCGCCGTCCATTCCTGTATAACAAAGAATCCGGTCTCGCCGCCGCCGGACGTCACGTTGACAATTGGAGAATTCGATAGCCGTACCATCGCGCCGCACACCTTGCCGGAAAACAGAAATGGATTCGTATCAACAAACATCGGCTGAAGTTTCCATTCGGTCTCGTCGAAGATTGGAAACGGCTCGGGGGAAAGATCGACAGCCTCCTGAACGACGTAATCGGACGAAAGCGCCGTTGCGATTGCGTTATCCCATGCGCGCTCGTCTAAC
The DNA here is from genome assembly GCA_035764345.1 of Candidatus Udaeobacter sp. GTDB lineage: Bacteria > Verrucomicrobiota > Verrucomicrobiia > Chthoniobacterales > UBA10450 > Udaeobacter. The sequence goes on along the minus strand of DASTZJ010000132.1, from coordinate 8,807 downwards.
TGCGGTCCAAAGTAAACCCCGTGTCCGCCATAGTCGTCGTTTGGCTTGAGTACTAGTCGCGTTCGATTTTGGCGTACGAAATCGATCAGCTCGATGCTATCGCCGTAGTACGTCGTTAGCCGATCCGCCATTCGTCGGGTCCACGGAATGGAACGCCGAATGGCCTGCCGCTCGTCCGCGGTGAACCAGCTTTCGTAGACGCCGTCCGTCAGCAATTCGAAACTGGTTTTCTTGTGCATGATTTTGCACCGGAATGGATTTACAAGACAAACATCGCGGTTCAGGTAGGCGCGAACCAGCGGATGCGTTTCATCGTATCGGGCGAGGAATTCGTGGATGATTATGCGTTTATAGACGAGATCGATTTCGAAGTCACCACAGCGCAGCCGGCCGCGATTGTATTCCAATTCGTCCGGCGAACAGATGATCGTGCGCACGCCGCGTGCTGCGAAATGATCTCGCAGCAGGATGAACTCGTTTGCAGTCGGCAGATTTTTCCAATCCACGATCGCGATGTTTGGCACCCCGCTGCCATTCCATTCGCGGTAAACCGCCAATAACGTTGCGAGCAATCTTTCCACGGGTGAGAATTGCTGCAGACGATAACGCTGAGCGAGGATCGACATTGCTGGCAGCTCGAATAGGACGCGATTTAGGCCTTCCTGGTCCGAGAGACTCGACGGATTCTCCGCGTTGTACTCGACAAATTTAATCTCTTGCCCGTGAACGAAGCCGTCGAGCCGGGTAGTAACGGCGGCGCATGCAAATCCAGGATCAATAAGCGCGACCTTCTGTTCCGCATCGGTCAGACCAAGCTTTGTCATCAACCCGGGGAACTGCACCGCCATGGATGCAATTTTCTCCAGCGCGCGTACGATCAGCTCAGCCACCACCCTGTGGGCCTCGAATTGTGAGCGATCCAACAGGTGGGGACGCAGCGCTACGCTGATTGGCCGGTCGCCATAAACCAACCGGTTTGCTCGCATGGCATTGTGGAGTTTTTCGAACACGTGCGGCGCCAATGTCTCGTCGCGAAAAAGCAGGTCATGGTATTGCGCGATCGCTCTCTCGCGGAGACTGGCGGTATTTGTTGTAGCCTTTTTCAAAAGAGCCGCGCCGTTATTTGTCATTTAGGTGATCCATTTTGCTCGGCCCATGTACGACGTGCTTGGCGCGGTTTGTGATTCGCCGAGCATTTCTTGCACATTGTTGAGAGCGGGCAGCGCAAAAAATGCACACGATTCAGCAAGAGCTGCCGAGCCTTGTTCGGCCGCAGTGTTGAAAGTTCAGGCAAATGAAAACTCAACTTGTTGAATCTAAAGAAACCGTCGAACTGGTTCCACAGATCCTGCACCCGAAAAAGATTCTCGTGCCGGTCGATTTCTCGGAGACGTCAAAACAAGCGTTTCGGTACGCGTTGCGATTTGCCGAAAAATTCGGCTGCGAAATCGTTCTGCTGCACGTCGTCGAGCCAGAGAGCGTCATCGCGGGTGCGCCGACTGCCGTCGATGTTTTTGCACAGCCAGAGGAAGATACGATCGCAGCGGAAGTAGAGTTGCAAGCCCTCGCGGCAAGCTCCCGCAATCGGCCGAAATCCGTTACATCAAAGGTGCGCACTGGGCATGCCCCCAACGAGATTAATAAAGTGGCCAATGACTTGGATGTCGATCTAATCGTCATCGCCACCCACGGCTATACCAGTTGGCGGCATTTCTGCATCGGCAGCACTGCCGAGCGAGTCGTGCACACTGCGCCATGTCCCGTGCTCGTCGTCCGTGAGAAACAACACGAATTTTGTTTAGGACTGTGAAAATGTCGAAGAACACCACGCTCAGATCGAGGCGAAAAATCTCAGCTCGGAGCCGCCGCGCCCGGCGGGACGTAGAGGCCGCTAGCAGGACGGAAGTTATCCGTGAATTTGATCGCGCCGAGCCGACACCGCCGACCGAGGAAATTCACCTGATGACTGAGGAAGAGAGGAAGATTTATGTCCACCCAAGTACAAACTGAATCGATTGCCACGCGCGTGACGCTCCATCCTTTTCTGGCCGGGATGAATCGTGCGCAGCTGGCACTACTCACGGACTGCGCGATGGCGATTTGTTTCGAAAAGGGACAAACCATTTTACGCGAAGACGAGTTCGCGAATCGATTTTACCTGGTTGAGAGCGGCAAAGTCGTGCTCGAATCCGGCGCCGACTTTAACGAACCGATGGTCGTAGAAATGATTGGCCCGGGGGACTTGCTCGGATGGTCATGGATGTTTCCGCCATACGTCTGGCAATTCACCGCAAAGGCGGTCGAGCCGACAACAGCCATCTTCTTCTATGGCACAATTCTGCGGGAATATTGTGAGAAGGACCACTCGTTAGGCTACGAGCTTTTCAAGCGTATGAGCGCAGTGATGATGAAACGTCTGCAGGCCGCTCGCAAACAAATGCTTTGCTTTCACGCCCAGGGTCTGCGTTGTCAATCTGAGACCGAGTCGACGTTGGTCGATCAATAATTAGTTTAGGTGTGATCCGAACGTGGCCGGCGCGCCACACGGCATTGCGATTTACTTGCGACGGCTATCGTCTGCGCCACATTTTACTCTCAAAACGAATCACCCGCTCAATTTAAACCAGATGAGAATGACATCCGACGCCGCGCCCGACGGATCGAAAGAGAACAGGGACATGATCGACATGTTGCAGCGTTCCAAATTGTTTCGCAGCTATGAACAAGTCTTTAGCGAGGCCACTGGTCTGCCTTTGGCGCTTCGCCCAGTGGACTACTGGCAGTTAGAGCATCAGGGAAAGAAGAACGAGAATCCATTTTGCGCGCTGTTGGCTGAACGCCCGCCCACGCTCGCCGTTTGTCTGCAGGCACACGAACAGATGATTCGTCACACAGGCGATCTACCCCACACTGTTACATGCCCGTTTGGTTTGACCGAGACCGCCGTCCCGATCAAGCTCGGCGAAAAGACCATCGGCTACCTGCGCATCGGTCAGGTGCTGCGCCACATGCCGGCCAAGTCCGACACGACCAAGGTCACCCGGGAGCTCGAGCGATGCGGTCTTCGGTTTACCGGCGAAATTCGCAGATCTTGGGAGAAAAATCCGCTCATCCCGCCTGATAAATACAATGCAATCGTGCGGCTGCTCACATTTTTTGCCGATCAACTATCAGCGCTCAGCAACCAGTTGATGACCGAGAGAAGCAATGTCGAGCCGCCTCTCGTTCTGAAGGCGCGCGAGTACATCGAGAAGCATAAGACCGAAGAATTATCGTTGGCTGATGTGGCGAAAGCGTCCGGTGCGAGCGTATTTCATTTCTGCAAAGTTTTCCACAAAGCTACCGGTCTGAAGTTCACTGATTACGTCGCGCGTGTACGAGTAGAAGATGCGCGGAACCGGCTGCTGAACCCGAACCTGCGCATCAGCGAAATCGCGTACGACGTCGGGTTTCAATCGCTCACGCAATTCAATCGCACATTCAAACGCGTCTTTGGTCAATCCCCCAGCGAATTCCGCGCGCACTCATCGTCACGCAAGCGCGCGGCCAAGACCGCGTAATTACAACGAAGACTGGTGGCTAATCCCCACAAGGTTGGGCTAGTGATCGGCGCATTGTTGCGCCTTCCGTCCAGGCTTTGACGAACAAAGCACCGAGCGCGACGGCCACCATCAAAAACTGGATGTCGATCTCGCCTCGCTTGAGGGCATGCCAAACATCCTGCGTGGCGAACCAACCGCCGGCAACGTATGCGACGGTAAAACAGACGGCGCTGAGCGCCGGGCTGAATCCCACGCGTTCAAGAACAAAGCCAGTTAGCGTGCTCAGTCCACACAGGCCCGCAAGCACAAGCATGACGCGGTAATCGCGCGGAACCGGCCGGGGGAATGGACGATTTCGCCACTTCGGTAACGGGATGCTCTTCCAAATTATCGGCGGCTCATTGTCCGGATGGTCACGGTGAATCTCAGTCGTGTACCTGCTGATGTTGTGCAGATGCAGCGCTGGGAATTCGCCATCGGCAACGATGGAGATGTCCCAGTCTCCGGATAATTCGCGGCGCACTGCCGACTTGATCTCGTCCAGCGCTTTTTCAGAAGGCGCTTGATAAAATCCGACCGTCACGCGGTGGTTCTGCGAATTAAGCCGTACCCGCTTTACCGCAGGATGATCCGCGAGCAGTCGGGCCACGTGCGCCCACGTCTCGTGGTTTGTGTTGCCGGCAGAGCGATTCGACACTGGATTCTTGTCCACGGCGAATTATTCCTGCGACTACGCATATCATCTCAGCGGTATTTGTCATTCACTCCGCATTTCTTGGCAGCCTGCTACAAAGCCAGCGCAAAAAATGATCGATCTTTAGCAAGCGAAGACAAGCGAGGCCTTAGGCGTCACGCAATGTGGATATTATGACAACAGCAATTGTTTCCCGCCAAAAGCCAACTCCGGCGGCTATCGCTCAAATTCAGCTTGAGGACAAACGAACCGCAGCTGCAACCGAAACAAGAGCAACGGTCGTTCAGGTTGTTCTTCTGCTAACGCGTGATCGCAGCTTTGAAAAATCGCTGTCTGAAGCGCTGCACAACCCTGTTATTCTAATTTCCCGAGACATCGATGAAGCTCTGCAAATCATGGCGGCCCACAGCGACGAACTGAGCTTGGTCGTAATCGATTTTGATGATGGCTGTCACGGGATGACGTTACTCAGTGCGATCAAGAACTGCCTGGAAAAGCTGCCAGTGATTGTCGCCACTTCGAGTGACACCTACCACGCCGCGGCCGTCGCATATGCCAATGGTGCCGCCGCCTGTCTGGCAAAACCGGTCACCACAGCGGAATTGAAAGTCGTGATCCGGCAACTACGCCAGGCGAAGCTCGAACTAACCGCGACCTAGTCAGGAGGATCATATGCAAACGATGAGAGCCAACGTGTTTCATGGACCAAATGACATTCGCGTCGAAGAAGTGCCGCGCCCAATTGCTGGGACAGGCGACGCAGTCATTCGGATAACTTTAACGACCATTTGCGGTACCGATCTCCACATTCTTCGAGGTGAATATCCGGTAAAGCCCGGACTCGTGATCGGACACGAACCGGTCGGCGTGATCGAAGAACTAGGCGAAGGTGTTACCGGTTACAAAATTGGCGATCGCGTTTTGGTTGGCGCGATCACGCCCTGCGGTCAATGCCGCGCTTGTTTGTCCAGCCAATGGGCGCAATGCGGCCACGGGGACGGCGTCGAAGCGATCGGCGGCTGGCGTTTCGGCAACACCATCAACGGCGCGCAAGCTGAATATCTGCTGGTTCCAAATGCGCAGGCGAACCTGGCAAAAATTCCAGACGAATTGAGTGACGAACAAGTTGTCCTGCTCGCAGACATTGCCTCGACCGGGATCAGCGGCGCCGAATCCGGCAATGTTCGCATCGGCGACGCGGTCGTCGTTTTTGCGCAAGGCCCGATCGGCCTTTGTGCGACCGCTGGCGCAAAGCTGATGGGCGCTTCGTTCATCATCGGTGTGGAAAGCGATCCCGTCAGAATGAAAATGTCGAAGCGAATGGGCGCCGATGTTGTACTCGACCCGAAGCAAATGAACGTCGTCGAAGAGGTGAAGCGGCTTACCAGCGGTGGCGCCGATGTAGCGATTGAAGCGCTGGGCATACAGGAGACCTTTGAAAATTGTCTGCGCTGCTTACGTCCGGGAGGAACGCTTAGCAGCCTCGGCGTTTATTCGGGAAAGCTGCAGGTTCCCTACGATGCGTTTGCAGCGGGCATCGGCGATTACAAAATCGTGACGACCCTTTGCCCCGGCGGGAAAGAACGGATGCGCCGGTTGATGTTGATGGTGCAAGCAAAGCGCTTCGATCCGACGCCGCTGCTTACGCACAAATTTTCGCTCGATCAAATTGTTGAGGCCTACGATCTGTTCGGTTCACGTCGCGAAGGCGTTCTGAAGGTCGCGATCCGACCATGAAGCCAATCTTCCCATGAGAATGGAAATCAACTCAGCAAGCACATCCAGGTCACAAACCTCAACACGCGACGGGGCCAGCGAACAACAGCGGCAATCCCTGCAAATCCAGAACGTTCTTGTGCCGCTGGATTTTTCCGCGCCATCGTTGCGCGCACTTGAGTTTGCATTGCCTTTGATAAAACATTTCGGCGCCGATCTGCACCTCGTTCACGTTTTTGCCACGGATCATCCATTTAGCGGCCTTGTAGGCATGCCATTTGTTCTTCCAGAACTTGAGATCAGTCGATCAATTTATAAACAGCTGAAAGACGTAGCGCAGAAATATTCGATCGCCATGCGTCCGGACAACCTTCACGCGATCAAAGGCCGAGCCTTCGAAGAGATCTGTCGCCTGGGACGCGACACGGGCGTCGATCTAATCGTCCTCGCAACGCGCGGCAATACCGGTCTGAAACACCTTGCCCTTGGAAGCACAGCCGAACGCGTCGTGCGTTATTCCTCGTGCCCAGTGCTGGTCATGCATGGTACCAATCCGGCTGGCGGGGTACCCGGCTTCCATAAAATTCTCGTCCCAGTCGATTTTTCCGAGTGCTCGACGCAGGGGCTGGCGTACGCAAAAGCTTTCGCCAAGCATTTTAAATCGAAGATTACGTTGCTGAATTCGGTTCACTTCCCATACTACGTCGCGAGCGATGAGTATGAGCGTTTCGACTTACCACGGCTCACGCAGGACGCCGAGATCTTTGCTCGCGATCAACTGCGCGATCTGTTTGAAAAGACGGATTGGCACGGATTGGAGGTGGAAACGTCACTGCAAAGTGGTCATCCGGGCCAGCAAATCTGCGAACATGCGAGAGATAGTGATGTGGATTTGATCGTGATTTCCACGCATGGATCTACTGGCTTGACGCATCTTTTGCTCGGTAGCGTCGCAGAATACGTCGTCCGGCACGCACATTGTCCAGTTCTCGTTATTCCGACTCGCTCAGCTAAACTCCAAAGCCATACTACCTAAACCAAAATGAAAACATTCATTTCAATCGTGCTTTGCGTCATAACTTTATTCCTTCTGAACGACTTCGCACTTGCCGTGGAGCGGGCAAAAAAAGCATCACGCCCGGCTGCGACGCAACCGTTTACCTACGCGAACGTCGTTTCATCCTTTAAGGAAGCTCACCTTCGCGCAACCGAAGTCCAACCACGTTGCACCATCTTTTTCGAAGGCAAATGGAAGAACGCGAACGTCTACGATTATTGCGTAATCATGGTTGAAAACTCCGATCAAGACATCCAGGTCACCTTTTATCTCACCGACGCCCATGAGATGAACTGGGTAACGGAATTCGTCGACAGCCCGTTCTTTGCCCAATCTGAAACTCAAAAACTCTTTGGTCTTCTGAACTCCGCACACGATATCCGTGGAGAAAAGATCGGCCGCTTTCGTGTCGATTTTCATCGCTGGCAGCCGCGGCACGCCGAGATTCTCGTCTTTAGCTTTACGCCGCTCGGCAAATCGTCAACCTGATCAACGGCGTATTCTAGGGACTAGCGCTGGGATTTCGATCTTGCGGACCTGCGTTTTACGCGCTGCGCAGGCAACGGCGGATGATCCAGACATACAACGTCATCATTGCCGCCACGCTAAACACAATCAGGTATTCCATCCAATTATGTTAGTTGTTTGCCAGGTAACGACATTGTGAGCGCCAACCGCGGTTGCGTTCTGCGCTCGCTACAGCTTGGACACGGATGACCCCAGCGATCGCAATTGCAGCTGCGCGCGTTCGTCTCGGAATACACGCCCTTCTCTTCTGCGATCGGAATGTGACGCGCGTCGCACGCCGGCGGGTCCACCCGCATGGGAACAACGCACCATTTATCCAAACATTCTTCCATCGTTAGCGCCCGATCTATTTTCATAACCGTTCCTTTCACGCGGTCAGGGTAACTGCGCGATGAACATCCGCTGTACGTGGATTGGCTTTTGCTTTGCAAAAATTGCTCTGGACGACGCCATTATTTTTACATTCAAGCATCGCGCGCATGAATAATACGAAGCCGTGATTGTGTGAGCGCGAGCAGAAGAACGTGCTTGCAACTGGATTGTAGCTAATAGCGAATGCGTTGGTCTAGCTGGAGCAATAACTGCACAGCAAAACGCAACAGACGTACATCGGTCGACAACGGCAGCAGCTACGTTCGGGCAACCGTGAACCTAAGCACTAAAGAACGAGCCGGCTACAAGACGCTTGATGCGAATGAAGCGGTGGCGCGGATTGCCTACGCCCTCAATGAAGTCATAGCGATTTATCCGATCACACCGGCGTCGCCGATGGGCGAATGGGCAGATGCCTGGTCCTCCAGTGGTGTGAAAAATCTTTGGCACACCGTTCCTCAAATTGTGGAAATGCAAAGCGAAGCCGGCGCAGCCGGCGTGATCCATGGCGCTCTTCAGACCAGCGCGCTCAGCACGACTTTCACGTCGTCGCAAGGTCTGCTGTTGATGATCCCTAATATGTACAAGATTGCCGGGGAGCTGACACCAACAGTATTTCATGTGGCGGCTCGCTCGATCGCCGCGCAGGCGCTCTCGATCTTCGGGGACCATAGCGATGTGATGGCGGCACGCGCTACCGGGTGGGGAATGCTTTGTTCCGCGTCGGTGCAGGAGGCCCAGGACCTGGCCTTGATCGCACACGCGGCCACTCTCGAATCGCGCATTCCTTTTTTGCACTTCTTCGACGGATTCCGCACATCACACGAGATCTCGAAGATCGACATCCTGCCAGACGACGTGTTGCGGGAGATGATCGACGAAACGCGCGTAATCGAGC
>DASTZJ010000131.1:0-2821 GCA_035764345.1 Candidatus Udaeobacter sp. | reverse complement strand
CCGGATGTAATTGATTGGCAGAGCAGGCGCGGGAATTACACTCAGCACGCCAACGAGTGTTTGCATTCCGTTGATTTCGCAGCGTACGTCCTCGCAGAGAACAGCACTTTGCAGGTCGGGAAGAATAACGTCGGTTCCCATCGGTAACTGATTACATGATCCCACGCATCAGCAGCGTCAATAATCCGATGCCAAGCACAATCCGATAAAGGGCAAACGGCACAAACCCACGCGCACGCACCCAATTCATAAACCAGGCGACCACGGCGAGTGCTACAAAAAACGAAGCGACAAAGCCGATTGCGAGCACGATCCATTCATGAAAATTCATTGCTAACGGCGCAATATCCGCTTCGTGATGATGCGGCATCACGGTCTTTATAAAATCAAACCCAGTAGCCACCAGCATTGTCGGCATCGATAAGAAAAACGAAAATTCGAGCGCGGCTGGGCGTGACAGGCCCGCGACTTGCCCGGCGGCGATGGTGGACATCGAACGCGAAGTGCCCGGGAAAACGGCAGAAAGAATTTGCGCGGCGCCAATCCATATCGCCTGCGGCAGGGTCATTTCCTCCATGTGCGTTGTACGCGGCCGCGTAAAAACAGCGTCAACGATCCACATGACGATTCCACCGATAAGAAGCGCGAGAGCCATCACCCAAAGATTTTCCAGATTCTTGCCGATCTGTTTCGTAAGGGCCCAGGCTGGAACTGCGGTCACAACGAACGCAATTAGCGTAAGGCTCAACGGATGTGTTAAAATCGTCCGGTTGCCGCGTTCGCCTTTCGGGAAAGTGCGAACGAACTGCAGGATGCGGTGCCAAAAATAAACCGGCAACGCCAGAATTGCCCCGAGTTGGATAACGATCGTGTACATCTTCCAGAATCCGTCGTGAAGATCGACATGCAGCAACGCTTCGCAGATGCGTAAATGCGCAGTTGAGCTTACCGGAAGAAATTCAGTCAGCCCTTCGACGATTCCCAGGAAAACTGACAGCAGATATTCGTGCATTGGTTTGTTTCGTTAAAGCGTTGAACGGTTACAGCGTTGAAGCGTTGAAAAAATAAGAAGACTAAGTTGTTAAAAAGGTTAAGTCGTTGGATCGCATTCCGTTTAACGTTTCAACGATTTCAACAGTTTAACGCGGAGGCGCCTCGCGCCTCACAGTGCCTCCATTCCCCGTTCACCCGTCCGAATCCGCACTGCCTCTTCTACCTCGGTTACAAAGATCTTCCCATCACCGATCTTTCCCGTTTTGGCCGCTCCCAAAATTGCCTCGAGAGCCCGCTGCGCACGGTCGTCCGCGACAACTATCTCGAATTTGATTTTGGGCAGGAAATCGACTGTGTACTCGGTGCCGCGATAAATTTCGCTGTGGCCCTTTTGCCGGCCAAATCCTTTTACCTCGCTAAGAGACATTCCTTCTACGCCGGCGGCCATTAGCGCTTCTTTCACGGGCTCTGTTTTGAAGGGCTTGATGATTGCCTCGATTTTTTTCACCGCGCCAAAACTAGAACTGGCGTTCCAAATGGCAAGCAATCCGATTCACTGGCAGAAATCCAAGCAAACCATCTTTACTCGACTACGTGTGTGACCTGAACCATCCAGCTCTTCCCTGCTCCGGCCGTGCTCGGCAGCTACTTGAATCTCATAATTGCCGTATCCGCCTTGGCACTAGTGCTTATTGCAGCGACGCGAGGACGAATCGGCTACCAACCAGAGACCGACACATCTGACGAGACGGTCGCGGTGCTGCGATAAGGAATTAAGATCGCGTTTGCGCCGTCTGATTCACCGCGCATAACTTCCGCCGATGAAGGTTTTTTACATTTTCGGGATCATCGCAATCACAATGTCCGCACTGGCGCAGGAGAAAACCACGCCGCCGCCGAGAGTTTATCCCGTCGCGTTGCCGAATTATGATGAGGAGACCGCTACGCGGTTGCAAATTTTTTTGGACAACAGCGATTTCGGACCTGGGAAAATTGACGGAAGGATGGGCGAATTTTTCCGCAAAGCGCTCATCTCATACAAGCACGCGCACGCTATGCCGAAGACTGGCGCGGTCGACCAGTGGATGCTCGATCAAGTGCCCGTGACTTACACGACTTACACAATCCGGGATGAAGACCTGAAATTCGTGGGCAACGTACCGGGCAGTCATGCCGAGCAGGCCAGATTGAAATGGCTCCCCTACACGTCGCTGCTTGAATTCGTCGCCGAGCGTTATCATTCGGCGGAGTCTTATATTGAGAAACTTAATCCCGGAAAGAACTGGGAACGTCTTCAGCCCGGCGAAACTTTGAAGGTGCCGAATGTATTGCCATTCGAAGTTGAGAAATTCACCGAGGGAAAAGTCCCTGAAAATCCGGCGTTCGCCTCTCGTAAGGTTTTTGTCGATACACAAGAGCATCTTCTCGAAGTCTTCGACCAGGATCAGCTCGTCTGTGTTTTTCCAATTACGCCGGGATCGAAAACGCTGCCGGCGCCGGTAGGCACGTGGAAAATTCTCGGCGCGAACGTCTGGCCGTGGTTTCGCTACGACGAAGGCATGCTCAACTACGGCGTGCGCACTGAAAACTATTACAACCTGCCGCCGGGCCCAAACAATCTCGTCGGCATTCTCTGGATGGGTTTGAACAAGCCTGGCATCGGCATTCACGGCACGAATAATCCCGAGACAATTGGCCGCGCTGCCAGCCATGGCTGCATTCGTCTGGCGAACTGGGACGCCGCGCGCGTGAAAGACCTCGTGAGCGTCGGCAATACCGTCCTTATTTTCTAGGTGGAACGCGTTGTCCTCAACGCGTTGCCAATGAT
>DASTZJ010000130.1:0-9942 GCA_035764345.1 Candidatus Udaeobacter sp. | reverse complement strand
CTGGTGCGGAAAAAAACTTTTGCGAAACCGTTCATCGAAATTTCCTAATCTCTCGTGACGATGCCGTTACCGAGCCGCGTTGTGATCTCGTTGACCTTCTTGACTGATTCGGCAGGAATGCGCGCATTGCCGACGTCAATTAGAGGCTTCACTTCGACCAAGGCGTCTTGAATTTGGTGAATGATCGGGAGGTTAAACTCAGGCATCGCCTTTAGTCTTGTCTGAAAATAAGTCAGGAGATCGGGCTGGTGCAGCAGCTCGGCGCCGCCGGCGGAAAAATGCTGCTTCACCACGGAGGTCAATACTTCCGTCCCACGCAGCCACCCGCCCAGACTAACGAGCTGCGATAATTTTTCATCGTGCACTTCGTTCATTGCTTGTTGCACGCTGTTTTGGGTGCGATCGAGTTCCTGGCGCACATTTTCCCAATTACGCTTGTCTGCCGCCTCGATGATCGCTTTGGCATGTGGTGTGATCGAATTTCCTACGCCAATCCCCTTCGCCAATGCCAGGACGCGTTGGCCAATCTCCTTTACTGTCGGAGCGTCTTCCGCTTGCACCGCGATAAAACCATCGGCGATCACCGTCCCCAGCAGGAGAGCGATGCGCGGCCGCTCGGTGAAATTTGGTCCCTTATCGCTGCGGACGTGTTCCTTCCAATTGACCGCACCCAGTTTGTTCAGCGCCCCGAAAATTTCGTTCGGCAACGGCACCACAACATCTTCCACAGTCGTGGATAATTGGTTAATATTAATGTGCTGCGGAGCCTGCGCGCCATGCGCGCACAGGGTAAGGCCACAGACCGCAGCCAAAGTTAACTTCAAATGCTTGGTAAACGGAATCATTGGGAGCTTTCGAATGTTGATTTCGGGTTCGTATTGAGGATTTAATGAAGCGAACCTTAAGCAAAACCGCTGCTGTACACAAATCGCTGCTCAAAACATTTTGAATCGTCTTAACCGAAACATTCCATTGCCTCTGAGGCACTCCTGCCTGCGTTCCTTATGGATCTGACCCGGCTACAGCAGATCCTGGACCGCGCGTCTTCAAGGCGGATCATGGTAATCGGCGACCTGATGCTCGATGAATTTGTCTGGGGAAAAGTCGGACGCATCTCGCCTGAGGCTCCGGTCCCGGTTGTGGAGGTTACCGGTGAATCATTTTACCCCGGGGGCGCTGCTAATGTGGCCCGTAACCTGCGCGAGTTCGTGGAGCGCGTCGCGATTACCGGTTTGCTGGGTAAAGATCGCAGCGGCCAGCAACTCCGGGAGTTATTGTCGGAACAAAAGATCGATACATCCAATGCCGTTGAAGAGGTGACGTTTCATACCATCGTTAAAACCCGCATCATTGCGCGCCATCAACAAGTTGTTCGTGTCGATCGCGAAAAATTTGTCGGACCATCGGCGTCCCAAATTGAACAGGTTGTGGCTGGGATCCAAAAGGATATTCCAGAGACCGACGCAATTATTTTCGAAGACTACGGCAAAGGCTTTTTATCGACCGAACTGGTTTCGCAAATCGCACAAGCTGCGCGATCAGCCGGCAAGATCGTCGCCGCGGATCCCAATCCCCGTAATTTAGTCGAATGGCGAGGCCTGACCGTAATCAAGCCGAACCGCACTGAAGCCTTTCTCGCTGCAGGTATTCCCGCCGGTGATGCCGATACCAGTCCGTCGCTGGATTCGGATCTGAAGCGCGCCGGCGAAACGCTGCTTAAAAGATGGGAAACAGAAAATGTCCTCATCACCCTCGGTGAACACGGCATGATGCTTTTCCAGGAGAAAGAAGAGCCACACTACATCCCCGCCAAAGCGCAAGAGGTTTTCGATGTGTCGGGCGCGGGCGATACAGCGATCGCTCTCTTTACACTCGGTCTCGCCTCCGGAGCGACTCCGACCGAAGCGGCGGAAATCGCCAACCACGCAAGCGCAGTGGTGGTGAGCAAACTTGGAACAGCAACCGTGACACGAGATGAATTGGTGGCCAGTTTCCGGGAGGATTCCGAGGGTGCCTAAGGAATTGTCAGCCGCCGCTTTTATCGATCGGGACGGCACAATCATCGAAGATGCAGATTATTGTTCCAACCCGAAGCAGGTCAAAATTTTCCCTGGTGTTCGCGAGGCATTGCAGCGGTTAAAATCCCAGGGCTTCAAACTCATCATTATCACCAACCAGAGCGGTATCGGTCGCGGTCTGTTTACCGTTGACCAATATCGTGCCGTTGAAGCGGAAGTTCTGCGCCAATTGGGCGATGGTTTGATCGATGCAACTTATTTTTGCCCCGACGTTCCTGGTCAACATTCCAGTCATCGCAAGCCATCGCCTGGAATGATTCTGCAAGCCAAGCGAGAGCACCAAATCGATCTGGCGCGTTCGTTTTTTATCGGTGACAAGGAGATCGACGTCGAATGCGGCCGCAACGCCGGTTTACGGACAATTCGCGTTCAAACCGGATTTGACCGCGACGTCACTGGCAGCGGTGCTGACTGGACCGTAAAAGACTTGCCCGCCGCAGCACAGGTCATTTTAGGCCGGCGGTCATGACCATCGACCTCGCAGATGAGTAAAACGGTTGGAATTATTCCGGCCCGGTGGGATTCCACACGATTTCCTGGGAAACCACTGCATCTCATTGCTGGAAAGCCGCTTCTGAAACATGTCTGGGAACGCTGCCTCCGCGCTAAAAGTCTCGATTTGGTTGTCATTGCTACCGACGACATGCGGATCGCCTCCGCGGCTTTTGACTGGGGTGCAGAGGTCGCACTGACTTCGCCGAGACACAGCAGCGGGACCAATCGAGTGGCTGAAGTGGCGAGGAAAACAAGGCATTTCGCCTACGTAATTAATATCCAAGGCGACGAACCGCTGATCAACCCTGGTTTAGTCGACAAGCTTGTCGAGAAATTGCGTTCCAATCGCAAAGTGGAAATCGTGACGGCGGCGCATCCATTCAAAAATCCGGCGGACGCTTTTTCCCCTCACCAAGTGAAGGTCGTCCTCGATCTTCGCGGCAACGCCCTTTATTTCTCTCGGGCGCCGATCCCAGCTTCAGGGAACGACGGCTTCTCAGCCGCTGTGTCTCCTCGCCGGCAGCGCAACCGTCGCTCCTTGTTTCTTCGTCATCAGGGCATTTACGGATTCCGGCGCGAGACGCTGCTACAATTTGTCAGGTGGAAACCAACTCCGCTGGAACGCACTGAATCGCTCGAGCAATTGCGTGCACTCGAGAATGGTGTAAAGGTTCATGTGCTCATTACTGCTGCAGGATCGCCTGGCATCGACACGCCAGAAGACGCGACGGCGCTGGAGCAAAAGCTTGCCTGCGGAAAACGGAGGATGCCCTCGTGAAATACATGTTCATCACGGGCGGTGTGATTAGTTCCCTTGGCAAAGGATTGACGGCCGCTTCACTTGGAACACTCCTCGAAGCGCGTGGTCTGCGCGTTGTTCTCCAAAAATTCGATCCGTATCTGAACGTGGATCCCGGCACGATGAATCCCTTCCAGCACGGCGAGGTTTATGTGTTGGACGACGGCGCGGAAACCGACCTCGACCTCGGCCATTACGAGCGCTTCACCAATTGCGTGCTAACGCGGCATAACAATCTCACCAGCGGTCAGGTGTACGAGTCGGTCATTTTGAAGGAACGACGGGGTGATTACCTCGGTAAAACCGTCCAGGTGATTCCGCACGTCACCGATGTGATCAAGGAGCGCATTCGCGAAATTTCAGACGAAAGCAAATACGACGTCGTGATCACGGAAATCGGGGGCACTACGGGTGACATTGAAGGGCTGCCATTTTTGGAGGCAATTCGCCAATTCATTCTAGAGGTCGGCACGCAAAATGTGGTGAATATGCATGTCACGCTTGTTCCCTACATTAAGGCCGCTCATGAACTGAAGACGAAGCCAACCCAGCAAAGCGTAGCCAAGCTGCGTGAGATTGGGTTGCAACCGCAGGTTTTGATTTGCCGGACTGAACGGCTGCTCGATCTCGAGCTGCGGCAAAAACTCTCAATGTTCTGCAGCGTTGCGGAAAAAGCGGTAATCGAAGAACGTGACGTCGCGCACACAATTTACGAAGTGCCATTGACGCTTCACGCGGAAGGTTTGGACCAGTTGGTGTGCGACCTTTTGGGCTTGAAAACGCGGCAGCCAGATCTCGCAGGATGGAAAAATTTTGTAAAGCGAGTGATTAGCCCCGCCAAACGAGTCAGAATTGCTGTTATCGGCAAATACTTCGATGTTCGAGACGCCTACAAAAGCATTTACGAATCGCTCACGCACGCGGCTGCGAGCGAAGATTGCGGAATTGATCTTGAACTTATCGACGCGGAATCGTTGCACGACGGCGATAATGGCCAGTTAAAAGATGTGTCCGGTGTTTTGATTCCCGGCGGTTTTGGTCTTCGCGGCGTTGAGGGAAAAATCAAGGCCGCGCGTTTCGCGCGCGAGCACAAGACTCCGTATCTCGGACTTTGCCTCGGGATGCAGGTGGCAACGATCGAGTTCGCGCGAAATGTATGCGGCGTCAAGGATGCCAATAGCACCGAGTTCGACAAAAACACAAAGGAACCGGTAATCTCGTTGCTGGAAGAACAGCGAGGCGTCAAGAACATGGGTGCGAGCATGCGCCTGGGCACGTGGCCGACGAAGATCGGCAAAGGCACCCTCGCCGAAAAAATTTACGGCAGTACCGAAGTGATGGAGCGCCACCGCCACCGATACGAGTTCAACATGAAATATCGCGACGTGATGAATGAAAAAGGCTTCGTCATTTCTGGCACATCACCGGATGGAACGCTGGCCGAGTTGATCGAGCTTCGTGATCATCCCTATTTCGTTGGTTGCCAATATCACCCGGAATTCCAAAGCAAGCCGAACAAACCGCATCCTCTTTTCAAAGGATTCATTCAGGCGTGTCTTGAATATCAGAGTCGTGGGACGCCCGCTCCAAGCGATCGAGAATCGCCGCGCCGAGTCCCCGAGCAGGAACTCGTTCTGCAACGATAAGATCGAGGTCCGGCTCGTCGAGCTCCCGTAAGCAGCGAAATAAATTCGCAGCGGCTTCGCGAAGATCCTGCGATTCGCTTAAGTGACGGACTGCGACAAAATGTTCGGCGTTTTCGATCGGGTTCCACGCCAGCAATCCGACACGAAGGTTCTTCATCGGGGCGAACGATTCAGCGTTGTCGATTAGGCGAAGCGGAGTTTTCGGCGCGTAGTGCGATGGCAATTGTCCGGGTGCAGAAATGTTCTTCCGCGCGCTAACGATGTCGATCTCGCCAAACTCGGCGAGTTGTTCCGCCGTTACTGGACCGCGGCGCAGGATACCGATCTTATCGTCGTGCACAGCGATGATGGTCGATTCGATGCCATGCGTGGTCGGGCCGGCGTCAATGATCAGCGGGATGCGTCCGCTTAGTTCGTCAAAAACGTGCTGAGCGGTCGTGGGGCTGATCCGTCCAAACCGATTTGCGCTTGGCGCGGCGAGCGGTTTCCCGAACGCGGAAATGATTTCAGCGAAAACCGGATGTGAACTCATTCGCACAGCGACGGTTTCGAGCCCGGCAGTGACGATTTCCGGAACAATCGGCTGTCGATCCAAGACGAACGTGAGCGGCCCAGGCCAGAATTGCGCGATGAGTTTTTTGATCTGTGCGCGGGAGCGACTACCGACCTTCACCACGCGCTCTAGCCACTGTTTGTCGGGCAGATGAACAATCAACGGATCAAACCGCGGCCGTTCTTTCACCTCGAAAATCTTTGGAACTGCAACAGGATTGAGCGCATCAGCTGCGAGTCCATACACGGTTTCCGTTGGGAGCGCGACAACGTCGCCTTTGCGCAGCAGCTCAACCGCGCGTGAGACCGCCTTTTCGCGTTGGACAGCCGTTGAGGTTGCGAGAAGATCAGTGTGCATTCAGCCATCGCATTGAGCGACGTCATTCCGAGCGAAGTCGAGGAATCCCGCAGCGAGACCAACAGGTAATTCCACGGGATCCTTCGACTGCGCCTTGCTCCGCTCAGGATGACCGCGTCGGAGTTGGTAGCTGCTGTGCGAGAACACTTTCGCTTTGTTTCTTGCGAAAAGCTTCCAATCTCTGCCGGATCGCTTCGTCAGAAGTGGCTAGAATGGCGACGGCAAGCAGCGCAGCGTTTTTAGCGCCAGCTTCGCCGATGGCCAGCGTGCCCACGGGAATACCGCCGGGCATTTGCGCAGTTGAAAGAAGCGAATCGAGTCCCTGCAGCTTCGATTGAATTGGTACTCCTAAAACCGGGAGCCAGGTATGAGCCGCAATCACGCCAGCCAAATGTGCCGCGCCCCCTGCGCCAGCGATGATGACCCGCAGTCCGCGCGCCGCCCCATTCCGCGCGAATTCAGCAGTGGCGTCCGGCGCTCGATGCGCGGAGAGAACATGCGCCTCGTTAGGCACGCCGAGCTCATCGAGCGTTTCGACAGCATGACGCATGGTGTCCCAATCTGACTTGCTGCCCATGGTGACAGCGACTAACGGCTTCGACTCAGGCATGTGCGAATTGTAGGGCGTTTCTGTGAAACGCCAAGCCCGGTTGGAGGTCTCGCTAACGCCAAGCTTCAGCGCGGCATCCGTTCGGCAGGAGTCTTCAATCAAGTCCACGACTGATGCTGGTAAGTTTCACCGCCTGAAAGCGGCGCGGCAGCGCCGCACTCCAAAACGTGGCCGCCATTTCCTACGTCCAATCCGTGCTTGCGTTTGGAGTGCGCCGGTGCTCCGGCGCTTTCGAGTTCGTCGCGCACGCATACCTGGCTGAACCCGCGCACTAATGAGATATTAAAAACCGTGAAACAAGCCAACCGATCGATAGTGCTTATCGGGATGATGGGTGCTGGGAAATCATCTGTCGGTCGTTGTTTGCACGAACGTACCACTCTGGCCCTGTTTGATATCGACGAAATCGTCACATCAAAATTTGGAATACCTATCTCAGAAATTTTTTCGAAACATGGTGAGGACAAATTTCGTGAAGCCGAAACGCAGGCGCTCCAGGCGCTCGCGACCGGCCAGCCGGTAATTATTGTGACCGGCGGCGGAATTGTATTGCGCCAAGAGAACCTGGACCTTTTGAAACGACTTGGCGCAATAGTGTGGCTGGAGGCCGACGAAGCAACGCTTTTCAAACGAGCTTCACGAACCGGCAATCGACCGTTGTTGCAACGCAAAAATCCGAGAAAGGCGTTCGCCCAAATGTTACAAGCGCGCCTGCCATTTTATGCAAAGGTTGCCGATATCCGAGTCGATACATCGGTGCTCACAGACGAAGAAGTCGCAGTAGCAATCTTGAGTAAGTTCAAAAGATATTGTCGTAAATCAACGCCAGCCACAGCGTGATGACTGAGATCTCTGCACACCCAATTGATCGCGAAATCTCGCCCACTGAATTGAAGACACGACTG
Organism: Candidatus Udaeobacter sp.; assembly: GCA_035764345.1. Classification (GTDB taxonomy): domain Bacteria; phylum Verrucomicrobiota; class Verrucomicrobiia; order Chthoniobacterales; family UBA10450; genus Udaeobacter. Next base: position 2,499 of record DASTZJ010000130.1, on the reverse strand, counting down.
GTCTCATTTGCGCGCGAGATTGGTTTTGATTCGTGCCGCGTCGCGGCCTGCAGTTCTCCGCCGCACGCAAACGAGTTTCGAAGTTGGCTGCGTGACGAAGCACATGGCGAAATGAGTTACATGGAGCGCGGTGGAGAAAAGCGCTGTGACCCACACAAGGTTTTGCCGGGCGCGCGCTCGATCATTGTACTGGCGATGAATTATTTTCAGGGAGAACAAGTTCGGCGGTCGCAGACCGCCGCTACAGGGAGAATCGCGCGATATGCGTGCGGCGATGACTATCACGACCTGATCGCAACCAAGCTCGATAAGATCGACGAGTTTCTTCGCCGGTTCGGCGGGCAACAGAAATGTTATGTCGATACCGGGCCAGTTCTGGAACGCGATTACGCGGCGGAGGCCGGCATCGGCTGGCATGGCAAAAGCACGATGCTGATCGATGCACGACTCGGGACATGGTTTTTTCTCGCAGAGGTTTTGACGACTCTCGAATTGCCGCCCGATGAGCCTGTGCCCGATCGGTGTGGAACGTGCGAGCGCTGTATCACAGCCTGTCCCACCGGCGCAATCACCACGCCGCACCGCTTGGATGCGCGCCGCTGCATTTCTTATCTGACAATCGAGTTGAAAGGTTCCATCCCCCTAGAGCTTCGACCACTTATCGGAAACAGAATTTTCGGTTGCGACGATTGTCTTGATGCTTGCCCGTGGAATCGTTTTGCCCAGGTATCGCGCGAGACTGCGTTCTCTCCCCGCCCTTCAACCAATGGCATGTCGCTGCGGGATTATCTCGGTTTGAGCGACGAAGAGTTCCGCGTGCTTTTTAGACATTCGCCGATCAAACGGATCAAACGCCGCGGCTTTTTGCGTAATGTCTGTGTCGCACTGGGCAATGTTGGAGATCCGTCCGATTTGGCCGCGCTTGAGCGCGCCACAGCCGATTCCGAGCCGTTGATCGCAGAGCACGCGAAATGGGCGATTCACCAAATTCGATCTCGCCACGGGATGAGTCCGTCCGATTGGCCGACAACACCCGACCTCATCTCGGAAGGCGCCAATTAATTGAATCCAAAGCCGTTCCTCGAAGCATCGTAGAATTGTTATGAACGGGATTTCGTTTGCAAGAGTCAAACAAGCGACTAATTCTGACGCTTTCACCCCGAGAACCGCTGCTCCGATGCACCAAACCGCTGCTCCGATGCACCAAGCTGTAAGCACGCCCGCGCCCGCCCCTTTGACCGCGAAGCAGCGTCGTGCCCGGCGCAAAAAGCAAATCATTTACGGATCGATCGCCCTGATCGCGCTCTGGATCATTGTGTCGATCATCTGGAGCAAGCGCGAGAAGCCGATTCCGGTCACAACCGAGGCGGCGATTCGCAAAACGATCGTGCAAACGGTTTCGGCAACGGGGAAAATACAGCCTGAGGTTGAAGTCAAGATTTCGCCCGAAGTCGCCGGTGAAATCATTGAATTGCCCGTCGAGGACGGGCTGCGGGTCAAAAAGGGCGACTTGCTGGTGAAAATTAAACCTGATTCCTACAAGGCACTTCTCGAGCAACAGGAGGCGGCGATCAGCGCAGCGAAAGCGACTAATCTCCAGCAAAAAGCCACCATGATGAAGACGGAACACGACTTCAAGCGGGCCGAAGACTTGTTCAACAAAAAGCTGATTTCAGAGCAAGAATACAACGCAGCGCAGGCTGCTTATGACGTGGCCAAAAACACTTATGAAAGTTCGCTGCACGAAATCGAACGCGCCCAAGCCGGCTCGAGCCAGGCGCGCGATCAATTGTCGAAGACGACGATTTACTCGCCCATCAATGGCACGATCACAATTCTCAACAGCAAATTGGGCGAACGTCTTGTAGCCACGGGACAATTCGCTGGCACGGAAGTGATGCGCGTGGCCGACCTCGGCCACATGGAAGCGCGCGTCGACGTAAACGAGAACGACGTCGTGAATGTAAAGATCGGCGACAAGGCCGAAATAAAAATCGACGCTTATGGCGACCGGAGGTTTAAAGGGACCGTTTATCAAATCGGTAACACCGGAAAGACAACCGGCGCCGGCACCCAGGAAGAGGTGACCAACTTTGAAGTGAAAATTCGAATCGAAGACCACGACGTGGTGTTGAAGCCTGCGCTCAGCTGTACCGCAGACATCCAAACGAACGAGGTGAAAGATGTCGTGGCCATACCGATGCAGGCTGTGACCATTCGAACCGGCGACAGCAATTTGAGTCCAGAAGAAATCGAAAAGAAAAACCAGAAGGTTGCGCAGCGCGATAAAGGCGACAACAACGCCGAGTTCGTCAACGAGCGTGCGGAGAAAACGGCGCAGAAGGAAGAACGCGAAAAATTGGCCAAGGTTGTGTTCGTAAAAAAGGGAAACAAGGCGCAGCAGGTGAAAGTGACGACTGGCATTTCCGACGACACTTACACAGAAATCAAGAGTGGTATTCAGCCCGGCGATGAAGTGATCTCGGGAAGTTATAGCGC
>DASTZJ010000129.1:0-4016 GCA_035764345.1 Candidatus Udaeobacter sp. | reverse complement strand
GAATCGAACAGCGCTTTCTTGTCTTCTTGGATGTCGCGATTGTAAGAAGAAGGAAGCCCTTTCATCATCGTCAACATCGACATGAGGTTCCCATAAAGCCGGCCAGTTTTGCCGCGCGTCAGTTCAGCCATGTCCGGGTTTTTCTTTTGGGGCATCAGGCTGGAGTGCGTGGAAAATGAATCGCTAAATTCCAGGAAGCCAAACTCCGTCGTGCTCCAGATGATCAAGTCCTCGCTCAAGCGAGAGAGGTGCAGACCGATCATGGCGAGACAGAAAAGGAATTCGCACACAAAATCGCGATCGCCTACGGCATCGATGCTATTTTGGCCCACGCTCGAAAAACCGAGGTCGCGCGCGACGCGTTCGCGATCAAGAAGAATGGTCGATCCGGCGAGCGCCCCGGATCCGAGTGGAAGAACGTCCGTTCGGGCGAGGCAATCACGAAGACGATCCGCGTCGCGCCAAAACGCCTCCACCTGTCCCAGCAAATAATGCGAAAAAGTGATCGGTTGCGCTCGCTGCAGATGTGTGTAGCCAGGCATTACGACGTCAACGTGTCGCTCGGCAACGTCGAGTAGGGCAGTCTGCAAACGTCGCAAACGGTCTGACACTTCCGCGATCTCCGCCTTTACATAAAGCCGCAGATCGAGGGCAATCTGGTCGTTCCTGCTGCGTGCGGTGTGCAGCTTCGCGCCCGCAGTTCCGATTCGTTTCGTGAGCGCCGCTTCGATGTTCATATGCACGTCTTCGAGTGATCGATCCCACTTGAATGTACCAGATTCGATCTCCTTCTCGATCAGACGCAATTCGTCTTCGATTTGTTGCCGCTCATCTGTAGTTATGATTCTCGCCCGAGCGAGAGCGGCGGTATGCGCGATCGAGCCAGCAATATCGTGCCGATAAAGTCGCCAATCGAAAGAAACAGATTCGCTGTAGCGCTGCGCGAGTTCTGCTGCGGATTGGCTGAATCTTCCTTTTCGCATTGTCCTTTAACCACGAATGCACACGAATGAACACGAATTCATAACACAATGCGATCCCACTCCAGCTTGCGGTGCTTAAAATTGAGGATCACGCCAACACGCAAGTTCGTAATTCGTAGATAATTTAGCATTAGGCCCCGTTCATGATCAGTTATTCGTCCACGACAATTGAATCGAAAGCGATGAGGTCAGGGACGAACAAGCCGACTTTCTGGCCTTTGTAGAGAACATCGAACGCAGGCTGCTGCCGGAACGGAATTTTCCGCAGGCCAAACTCTACGACCAAAGCATTTTCGTATGGCTTCTCGACGATTCCATGACCGAGGGTGTTTAGGACTTCGATTGCGCACCCGACAATTTGAAAAACTTCATCTCTGAACAGTAGCTTCTCATTTTTCGTGTCCATTCGTGTCCATTTGTGGTTAATCCTCTGCTTCCGAGGTCCGGCGGCTTTCAGGCGACGGATGCAGTTCGCGTTACGGTTACCGACACGTGCTTGGCGTCTTCCAAAGGAAATTTTCGCAGCTCGACTGTGACCTTTTGGATGCGGAAGGTTTTCAGCAAATGCGTTGCCAACCGATCGGCAAGTGTCTCGATCAAATTCGTCGATAGATCGCGCACAAAATTCTTCGCCTCCTCAGCAACGATCGAATAATTGACCGTGTTGTCGATCTCGTCAGCCATGTCGCGCTGGTCGTAATATGGCCAGAAAGAGATGCTGACGGTTAATCGCTGCGGGGTAGCGCGCTCTTTTTCCGGAACTCCAATGCGCGTGGAAATTTCCAGCTGCTCGATATGAATCTGATCGGAAAGCGGATTGGGTTCGTTGGGCACCCGCGAATCTTAACCACGAATGGACACGAATAAACACGAATAAGAGAGCAAGGCAGGTCTCTAGAAGACAAGCCAAGCAACCTTCTCGTGTTGCGACACCGGAGATTTTTGCGCCACACTTTTCGCAAACTCTGATTATGCTGACTATGGCTGCCTATCTTTGCAAAGTTCTTGAAATCGCGGATCACTCCGGAGCGGATCGAACATTGGATCGAGCCGGAGCAATGCAGGAGTTAGTGGCGTGAGTGCCAGCGGACCTCCATAAGGTACCGACAGCAGTTTCCGTAAAGCAGCGATGGCGCGGTCGGGATCCTCCAAGCGCGCTGCCACACGAGCAAAGATCTCGACCGGAGTGGGACCGCTCACCGCGTCTTTCCCGGTCGGGACGGCGGCCATCGCCTGCTCAGCCAGAGCGAACGCGGCGGCTTTGTCACCGAGACCCATGTCCGTCAGCGCGAGATGGCCTCTAAGGCGATGATTTTCGGGCTGTTCCTCGAGGAATGGTTCCAGTTCGCTGCGCGCCTGTCGCCAGGTTACCTGTGCGGCGGCACGATCGCCGCTGACCTCTTGCGCCCAGCCTAACCAAAAGCGCAGTTCGCCATTGATGTAACCCAATGCTGGATCGGGCTTGTCCAATACTTCCTTCAACCGAGGAATAACAGGCGCAGGCCGGCGTTCCAGGATTGCTTGGTAAACTTGTGCTTCCAACACGCGGTTCTCGTCAGCGTTTGGATGCAGCGGAGCGAGAAGCGCTGAGGCACGCGGCAGGTCACCCTGCGCCTGCGCTATACCGGCCTGTCCCGCAAGCGTATTGAGGTCGTCCGGTGTGACATTTAAAACCTGATCAAACTTTGCTAAGGCTTCGGGGAAACGACGAAGGCAGATTAAGGAAATCGCGTGCTGGTTGAGTATGGTCACGCTGCGTGGGTCGAGCCGCTCGGCTTCGTTGAAGTACGACTCGCTGCGGTCCCATCGGCCTCGCCTGCGTGTGACATAGGCCAGCGATTCGGGAATCCGACTGCTATTCGGCAAAAACTGACGTGCTTGCTCAAAGTAACGCACGGCGGTGTCGTAATCCTTCAGACAGGCGTAGTGGTATTGGCCTTTGGCGACGATGGCCTCGCCGAGATTGGGCTGAAGAGTGATGGCGGTTTCGGCTGCCTGACGAGCCTCTTCACGGAGAGCGACCGTTGGTTGAAGAAGCTCCGTGAGGTAGCCGCGCGCATCAACGTATGACAGCAGCGCCCAAGCAAGGGCGAACTGCGGGTCCAAGCGCACCGCTTCTCTAAGATGTTTCTGCGCGCCAAGGGCGTTGGCTGGTGTGACGTCTAAGGCTTTCAGACTATAAGCTAGACCGCGCAGGTAGGCATCGTAAGCCTCCGGATTGTCCGTCGGTTTGGCGGCGATGACTAGCTCTTCATGACCGGTTAGTTTTGCTCGCAATTGGTCGGCGACAGCTTTGGCGACCTCACTCTCGACCGAAAAGATATCTGTCAGTTTCCGATCAAAGGTATCCGCCCAAAGCTGGGAATCATTGGCCGCCCTGATTAGCTGCACGTTCACGCGCACGGCGTCGCCGCTCTTCTGAACCCTTCCTTCAAGGATGTGGGCTACTCCCAGTTGTTTCGCGATCTCAGGCAGGTTTTCCGGCGCGCTTTTGAAATGCTGTGTCGAAGTGCGCGAGATGACCTTCAAATCGGCAATCTTGGATAAGCGCATCAGAATCTCGTCATGGATGCCATCCGCGAAGTAGGCATTGGCCTTGTCGCCGCTCAAATTCTCGAAGGGAAGAATGGCGATGCTCTTCTCGGGAATCGAAACGGTGCCCTTGCTACCCGTCCCCTCGGGAGAAGTCGATGGGGTCATCCTCAGTGATACTCGCTGGAAAAAGGTCAAAGAACTAATCACCATAGCGAGGCCAGCGACTACTAAAGCAAGTACCAGCAGGGACCTTGGCCGGCGGGGCAGGCTAACTGGGCCAACTATGTCCGATTCTGGCTTCCATCTTCTTCTGCGCCTGAGTTTCTCAGGGACCTGTGGATTACCGAGATTCTCTTTGGAGAGGTTGAAGAGATGCAGGCGTAGTCCATACTTGACTTCACATTCGCCCAGATCATGCAGGTGAGGCTGCCAGTGTCGATACTCCGCTAAGTCATCGGCCAAATGCTTTGACAAAAGGATGTGACCCGCATCGCCACA
>DASTZJ010000128.1:0-2027 GCA_035764345.1 Candidatus Udaeobacter sp. | reverse complement strand
TCCTGAAATGCGCACCTGGGGTGGGGGACGCATTGTTAATATTTCTTCGATTGGCGGCAAGGTCGCCGTGCCGCACCTGGCGCCATACAGCGTCAGCAAATTTGCGCTGACCGGGTTCTCCGATGCGATTCGCGCCGAGCTGGCGCGCGACAACATTCACGTCACCACTGTCGCGCCAGGGATGATGCGTACCGGATCGCACGTGAATGCAAAATTTAAAGGCAAACACGACATCGAATTTGCCTGGTTCGCAGCTTCGGCCGGAGCGCCATTGATCTCCATGAATGCCGATCGCGCTGCGAGAAAAATTCTCGCCGCGTGTCGGCGCGGTCAACCATCGCTGATCCTCACGTTTGCCGCGCGCGGGGCCATTCTTGGAAACGCGCTCTGTCCAAACCTCACTGGGTACGCCATGCGTCTGGTGAATCGATTCTTGCCGAAACCCGCCGGGGCTGACGGGAAGCGATCGCGCGCGGGCTCCGAAGTGCGCCGTTTGATTCCGAATTGGTTAACGCGTTGGGCTGACGACGCGACGACCCGCAATAACGAGACTAGAAGCTAACTCGTTGCAATCACGAATTGCCTGTCGCGGTCGGTTTAATTGAGCGTTGGACGTTGGGCGTTGGACGTTGGACGTTTTTTCTCTCGTGACCAAGCGCCTCTTCGTTGCAATCGACCTGCCCGAGTCAACGCGCCAGTTTCTTGCAGCGCTTGATCCACACATACGTGGCGTACGCTGGACCGATACGGCGCAGATGCATCTGACGCTCGGTTTCTACCGCGATGTCCCGGACGATACCGATATCGCTCTCCGGGAGAGACTCACTACAATCGAGTTCGGCGCCTTCTTTCTGCCCATTGTTGGCGTCGGAATGTTTTCTGCAAAGGGTGCGCCGAAGATTATTTGGATCGGCGTTGGGAAAGCGCACCCGCATCTGTTCCAAGTTCACAAGCGAGTGGAGGAAGCTGCGTTGGTTGCCGGCCTTGAGCCGGAGCTTCGCCCCTGGCATCCACATATTACGATCGCACGTTGCCGGGATCTGTCCGCCCAATCGCTCCGCAAGTTCTTGCGGTCGAATGCAGAATTCGATGCGGGAATGATCCGAGTTGAGGCTTTCCATCTTTATTCGAGCGAGCTCACTCCTGCGGGGCCGATTCATACTCGTGAACTCACGGTCAGCTGTAGCCGCGGGCGTTGACTGCGGCGCGCCGAACAAATTGTAGGCCGCCTCTGTGAGACGGCGGCGTCTGGCACAGACGCCCTACAGCCCCTTGCTGGAGAGCGGCGCGGCCACCTGCTCCAGCGATCGTCGCTCAGCTGGCACGCCAATCCATGCTTCAGTGACAGCACCGAAAATCATCAATGCCGCAGCCAGCAAATATCCCATGAACAACGCGGTAATCGATCCGGTACCGATGATCCATCCGAACAGGAGCGGCGCGCCGACACCGCCTGCCAGTGTTCCAATCGCGTAGAAAATCGCGATCGCCAGTGCGCGGATTTCCAACGGAAAAATCTCGCTAACAGTCAAGTAAGCCGAGCTCGCCGCCGCAGATGCAATGAAAAAAATAATCGTCCAAGCAAGAGTTTGTGTTTGGGCTGTAAGCATCCCTGCGTGAAAAAGCCATCCGGTTAGCGCGAGCAAAATACCTGCGAGCCCATAGGTAGCGGTGATCATTTGCTTGCGTCCGATTGTGTCGAAGAGATGCCCGAGCAACACCGGACCTAGGACATTCCCCAACGCAAACGGCAGGAGATAGGCGCCCACATTTTGCTCGGGCACGCTGTAAAATCGCATCAGGACCAGTGCGTAAGTGAAAAAGATCGCATTGTAAAAGAAAGCCTGCGTCAGCATCAGCACAAAACCGAGAAACGAACGCCACCGGTGCTCGTGTACAATCGCATTCCAAATTTCGTGCCACGGTGTATGAGTGCGCGTGCGCACCCGAATTGGAGTGCTGGAGTGATGGAGCGATGGAGTAATGGATTCCCGCGTAGATGGATCACTCCAATACTCCTCCACTCC
>DASTZJ010000127.1:0-2813 GCA_035764345.1 Candidatus Udaeobacter sp. | reverse complement strand
TTATGCAGGTTTAACAGCACAGTCGTCATACCAAAACCGAGCAGCCCTAGTGGGGCAGGATTTCCCGTCACATCCTTGATTTGGATCACGGATTCGTTCATGGCCGGCGAGTCTGTCGAAAAAAGGTTCGACAACGCAATAATAATATCGGGGTTTCATCAAAAACGTGATGCCCTAACGATTTAGCTTGTGCCTGCGGTAGCACCGAAATTATCGTCCGATTTTCGCATATGATTCAGCGCGACTATCTCATCATCGGCGGCGGCATTGGGGGGGCCAGCGCCTGCGAAGGAGTTCGCCGCCACGACAAGCGCGGGAGCGTGACGCTGGTCGGCGCCGAAGCGTCTCCTCCTTACAAACGCTGGATTCTATCAAAAGACTTTTTGCGCGAGAAGGATCCACAGCCCAAGAGATTACTCGAACCCAATGAACCATGGTACGAGAAGCACAAGATTGAAACGCGATTCGGCACTGTCGTAACGCAGGTCAACATCGATCGGCGTCTGGCCGTGATTGCCAATGGTGAAAGCATTGAATTCAACAAGGCGTGCCTGGCGATGGGCAGCCGTCCGATACGCCCGCCGGTGGCCGGAACGAGCCTTGGCAATGTGATCTACCTGCGAACCATTCGCGACGCGCTCGCGTTAAAGGAGATGGCGAGCCTCGAGAAAGGCATCATGGTCGTGGGTGGCGGATTACTCGCATGCGAGGCGGCAGCCAGTTTGCGCATGATGAAATTGAAGGTCGGTCTCATGCATCGAGACTCTTATTTATTGAACCGATATCTGGATCAGGAAACCGGCACCTGGCTCACCGATTACTTTGCAAAACACGGAGTGACCTTGTCGATGGGCGAAAGCCTCAATGGCTTTGAGGGCAAAACCGTCCTGCGCAATATTCAGACAAAAAGTGGCAACCGATTCCCGGTGGGCCTCGCTGTGGTCGCCTGCGGCGCTGAACCAAATCTCGATCTGGTCCGCAATACACCGCTTTCCGGACCGCACGGGTCGCCGGTCACCGAATATCTCGAGACAGAGGAAAAAGGGATCTATGCGGTAGGCGACCTGGCATTTTATCCCGACCGGATAATGGGCGGCGTGCGGCGCCAAACGCATTGGGAGAACGCCCGAACCCAGGGCCTAGTCGCAGGCGCAAACATGACAGGCAAAAAACGCATTCGCTACGAGCAGGTTCCCTATTTTTGGACAGAAATCTTCGACTTGCGGATGGATTTTGTTGGCGATTTCAGCGTCTTGCCAACACGGGTTGATCTTCAGGGCACGTACGCGAAGAAAAAATTTACCGCTCGCTACTATCAGGGAGACAAACTCCGCGCGATTTTGCTTTGCCAGCAACCGCCGCGGGACGTGGAAACTGCCAAGACTCAATTGCGCCAGGCGCAGGGGAAGTAAAAGCGACGCAAGGACGCGGGCGCACTCCAAAAGCTTCCGTGAAATGGAACGCCGTCTTCTGCCATTTGGAACGAAGTTCTGTGGAGTGCGATGCGTCCTCGCATCGCTTTGGCGGCACGGTGATTGTGCAACTCGAATGTCTCCGATCCGGGGAGCTAATAGACATCCGCGGGGATTTCAAACGCCGGATTGCTTACTCGCGCGAGTTTCCAATCCCGCGGCTTTCTCGAGGTGCGGTGCCACTCCAGTTCGAATGGCGTCCGCAACGAATTGACACGTTGGTCGAGCTTTTCCACCACGTCATCGTCGGTACTGTAGAGTGTAATCTTGCCGCTCCACATCGCGCGCAGCCCTTCAACCTGCACGCTTGGGTTAGATGCGGTGATCCGTGGACCGCGCAGATATCTAAAGCCTTCACCCAGGCGTTCAAGAACGCGTGTTCGATCGTCGCCCCATTGGTCTTGAAAATCGTTGCCGATAAAATCGGCGACAGCCTCCCAGTCGTTGTGTTCGATCGCGCGAAACAGATTTTCTGTGTGGCGCCTTACCTGTCGCTCCGGCTGCCACAGCCAGACGAGACAGAGCCCCATGCAAAGCGCGATGGCCAATCCGCCATACAAACATCCGCGAAACGAAAACGCCACAGACGCGACTTTATTCCTTTCCGCCGGATCAATCCATTTAGCCGACCGAATTAGATGCGGAACTTAAAGTTCTTGTCGGGATCAAAATGCTTCGGATTGACAGCAAATTCAGCCATGATCGAGAGAGGTCTCAGCCGCGTCGCGCGCGTACCAATCTACTTTGCGGGTCACGTACATTACGATCGCCAGCACGATAAAGAGTGCGATCGCGCCCATAAGCAATGCGTAATCCTGCTGCCGCAAAGTGATGTAGAGAAACGTGTAAACGCCCGCGAGACCTGCGCCAATCATTAGCGTGCGCGCACCGCCGCCGAGGAAAAATCGGCAGTACCACGTAATTAACGCGGTCGATGCGACCGCCGCGATCAGGTAAGCCCAGCTGAATCCGATAAATTCTGAAATCGACAATAGCAGCAGGTAAAACAAGCAAAGCGCCGCGCCGACCATCAGATATTGAAACGGATGAATTTTCTGTCGCGCCGTGACTTCAAAGAGAAAGAACGCGGTGAAAACAAGTACGAGAAAGAGTACGCCATATTTGATCGAGCGTTCGACGTAACGATATGCGTCCAGGATCGACAGGAATTGTGCTCCGAAAAGGGAATTTGAAACGGATTGCGTCGTGAATCGCTCGTTGCCCGTACGGCTTGTCCACGATTGAGGATAGTCGCGTCCGTAATACGAGACCTTCCATTTCGCATCGAATCCATCTGGACGTAGTGATCGGTCGGCTGGAAGAAACGCGCCGCGAAATCCC
>DASTZJ010000126.1:0-3817 GCA_035764345.1 Candidatus Udaeobacter sp. | reverse complement strand
CTTCAACGAATCCTGCTCCAACGCGTAATCGAGCGCCCGTTGAATATCGAATTTTTTGACGCGATCCGCGAGGACCGGATCATTTGCCGCTTCGATGACGCGTGCATTTTGAAGAAGATCGAGGAACCGCCGCTGCGCAATAAGGTCGGCGATTTCTGGATCGCTTCGCAACGCGACGATTTTTGGATGCTCACTCAATTCGCGGGCACCTGGAAATGTCAAAAATTTCTGCGCCCGTTCCGGATTGGAAAGGACCCTGCCTGTTTTTCCCAATATTTCGTACGTTCTTTGCGAAACCGGATCTGTATTCTTAAGCACGCTCCCAAGCAGACCCAGTTCGAGCGAATTCTTCAGGCGTACCAGTGATGTCGCGAGCGTCGGCATGCCATTCTCTGATTCGGAGAGAAAACGGCGCCGCACATCGAGAGCACGCGAGATTGGGTCTCGCGCGCCGTGCGCTGCGGCACCCGACCGGCTGCCAGCTTGTCCTTCAGCCAGTGCGCCGACCGCTCGCACACTCGCCACAGTCACCCAAAGCAGAAAGAGACCGAAAAACAATCCAAGGATCGCGCCCGCAAAACCGTAAATCAGATAGAGCAGTCCGGATTCTTGTTGGGAAGTTCGCTTGAACAAAATCGCCCCGACGCCGCTTACGAGCATGTATGCGGCGACCGCAAGTATTGCGCCGCACAAGATCAATAGAACAGGGTCAGGCATTTTGAAAAAAGACCGCGCCATCGGAACAAACAAACTGCCTCCGAGAAACGCAGCCGCGTACGCAGCACCAAGAGCGATTAGGCGCGTGATCTGACGCATCAAACCCAATCGCCAGCCCCGCAGGACCTCGAATAAGATCAAAATGACGCCAAAAGAAATAAAGACCACCTGCCAAAGTGGCGAGCCAGCCACTGCTTGAGTTTCAGATGTCAATGTGATCGACCATCAATTGCTCGCTGCCGCAAAGCATGGTCGCAAAGCACCAGCGCGGCCATTGCTTCTACGATCGGCACTGCTCGGGGAAGAACGCACGGATCATGGCGGCCGCGCGCAGCGAGCCGGGTTTGCCGGCGCGAACTAGTCACCGTTTTCTGTTCGTGACCGATCGTAGCTGTCGGCTTAAACGCGACACGAAAATAAATCTCTTCGCCGTTACTGATGCCGCCCTGCACGCCGCCGGAATTGTTGGTTGCTGCGCGAATTCTCCCGCCACGCATTTCAAATGGATCGTTGTGCTGCGAGCCCTGCATCCGCGTCGCCGCAAACCCAGAGCCGATCTCGAATCCTTTGGTTGCCGGTATGCTCAGCACCGCTTTAGCCAGGTCCGCATCGAGCTTGTCGAAAACCGGTTCACCAAGTCCCGGCGGGATACCGCGAACGACGCATTCAATGACGCCGCCAATTGAATCACCGTCGCCACGAACTTGCTCGATGAGCGAGACCATCTTTTTCGCCGCCGCGGCGTCTGGACAGCGAACAATATTCTTCTCCGCGTCTTTGGCCTTCACCGCAGACCGATTGATTTTCGCAACGACTTCATGAATTTGCGTGACGTAAGCGACGATTTCGAATTCCTCATACAACATCGCCAATATTTTCTTGGCTACTGCGCCTGCCGCTACCCGGCCGATGGTCTCGCGCGCCGAGGCGCGACCGCCGCCCTGCCAGTTTCGAATTCCGTACTTGGCCTCATAAGTGAAATCGGCATGTGAAGGTCGAAATTTCTCTGCGATCTCGACGTAGTCTTCTGGACGCGCATCTTTGTTGCGCACCAGAATGGCGATGGGCGTGCCCAGTGTTTTACCGCCAAAGACGCCAGAAAGAATTTCGCACCGATCGTCCTCTTTCCTCTGCGTCGTGATTTTACTTTGCCCCGGACGGCGGCGGTCCAGCTCACGTTGGATTTCGGCGTCGGACAGTTCGACGTTGGGCGGGCAACCGTCGATTACCACACCCACGCCACCCCCGTGTGATTCGCCAAAAGTGGTGACGCGAAAGAGCTGGCCGAAGGTACTGCCCATTGCAATGGAAGATAGCCAGCTTGGCTGTCTCGGCGAGCAGCCTGCCAGCCTGTCCATGTTCGGCGGGCAAGCTGCTCGCCGGCCGAGACAGGCAAGGATGCCTATCCTCCAATGTCACGCCCGTTTTGCGCTCTTGCGCGCGGTCGCCAACAAAAGCGCTGGTGGCCGGGGCGGCACAGGCGAGGACTGCACGATCGATGTTGTCGTCTGCCCATGGACTAGAAAGCGATCCAACACGCGGTCCAAAGACGCGATTTCAGGTAAATGAACTTTGAGAATGAAGCAATCTTCTCCGGCGACCCGATGGCATTCCACAACCTCGGGAATCTGCTGAGCAAGCGCAGAGATTTTCGGCAGGTGTCCGGGAAGCGGCCGGATTCTCACGAACGCCGTGATCTCGTGGCCCGCTGCTTTCGGATCCAGTTCGAGACGATAGCCGGCGATCACACCGCTCTTCTCTAAACGTCGAACACGTTCCTTCGTTGCAGGATTGGACATCCTGATTTTTCGGGCCAGCTCGGCGATCGACATCCGGGGATTCCGCTGCAATAGCTTCAGGATTTCAATATTTTTGTGATCTCGCAATATTTCTTTAATATTCACCGGATATATAGCGATTTTTCATTATGAATTAGCATCATTTATTACGTCTTACCTTATTTTATGTTTGCAGGCGGAGTTTGACACTCTACTTTGTTTCTATGACGGACAAAATCGTCTTGCCGATAAAGCCAATGACGCGCGAACGGGCGCACACGGCGAGAGCTGTCCCGCCAGAAGCTTTTTTCATTTGCAGCGCCATTTTTCATTATCTTGGTCCAGCCTTTGCGGTGCTTCTGTTTGCCAGGGTTGATGTATTAGGCGTTGCATGGCTGCGGATTGCAAGCGCGGCCGCGGTTTTTGCATTCTGGAAGCGTCCATGGCGGTTATTCGCTGAACTGGGCGCAGGCGAGAAGCGAACCGTGGTCGCATTAGGTTTCGTGCTCGCAATTATGAACGTCTGTTTTTATCTTGCGATCAATCGACTGCCGCTGGGAACGGTGGGAACGATTGAGTTCCTCGGACCAATAGCGTTGGCGGCATTCGGCGTGCGAACGATGCGGAATCTTGTCGCTCTACTATTCGCATGCGGCGGGGTGTTCCTGCTGACGAGCGTGCGAATCAGTGGCGAACCGATCGGATACATTTTCGCATTTGCGAATTGCGCGCTTTTTGTTCTCTACATTCTGCTCGGGCATCGGATCGCGGCGACCGGCGGCCGCCGCGGAGTTGAACGTCTAGCAATGGCAATGCTCGTCGCGAGCATTGTGGTCACCCCGATTGGACTGAAAAGTGCATTGGGAGCGCTGCTGGATCCGAAGCTCCTTCTCGCCGGCGCCGCAGTCGGTATTTGTTCCTCTGTCATCCCTTACATCTGCGATCAATTTGCAATGGCGAGATTATCGAAAGCCAGTTTTGCTCTTATGCTGTCACTGTTGCCTGCGACAGCGTGTCTGGTAGGAATAGTCGTTCTGCGACAAGTTCCCTCACTTTCCGAACTAACCGGTGTTGGCGCAGTGATAGCCGGAGTCGCTTTGAAACGAAGCGCGGATGATTAGAACCCATCTCATAAATAGAGAACGCGTGCGTTGCTGGAGATTGGCGCTACAGCAAGGCGCGAGGAGGGAGGATATCCTTCATGGATCTGTGACCGACGAGTAACGCCGCTGCAGCGGCAAAGATCTGCAACCCTCCGGGCTAAGCTCTGGCGAGCTGCTGGCAGCGTTGCTCCTCAGTCACAGAGCGCGTCGGCTATGCTT
>DASTZJ010000125.1:0-2962 GCA_035764345.1 Candidatus Udaeobacter sp. | reverse complement strand
AGCTGGGGACGAGATCGCGATCAAAGATAAACCAAAATCGCGTCAGCTGGTGCTGCGTAATCTCGATCTCACACAAATCGTTCCCGTGCCCGACTGGCTAACGGTCGATCGCGACGCGCTTAGTGGCAAGGTTGCGCGCATCCCGTCTCGCGAAGAGATGCAGCCGATCGTAAACGAACAACTCATCGTTGAGTTATACTCGCGGTAAAAGCATCTACGCGATGCGTTCCGTTTGTCCGGAGCGTTCCCTGGATAAAGGCCGAACTAGGCGAAACAGACTTTCGTCGAATCGTCGCTAGATGCAGAGCCGTAAGTGGGATTTGGGTCAGATATTATGCGGAGCGGTGATGCTCTTTCTCGGCTTAGGCTTCCTGTGGTCGGCGCGATCAGCTTTCCTTTACCACACCCCACTCTATTTCAATCGCTGGATGTATCCGTGGCAAGCGATTATTGGAGGCAGCCTCTCTTCTGCGGTTGGATTGCTCCTCGTCATCCGGGGAATTTACCGAAAGAGAAAACCAAGAGGCGATAGCTGAGTGTCTATCCCGCCCCGCAACATCTAACCAATGGCTCCACCTAAAGACTGGCCGCTCCAATGCCCAGCTTTCACGTGACTTCGACACTTAACCTGGTGCCAAGCTCGCGCTGGCAACCGTGCTGATCTCGTTCCTGTTATCACATGAAGACGCACACAATCAAGCTGACCATAGAATCGGCTGATCCTTATAAGAAGTTTCTCGAGCTGATCATTTATGATTATCCAGGCGTGTCTGACAACATCGCTTACCATTTTTCTTATCTTGAGTATCTCTATCAGTTGCTACGGGAGCTTCCTTTGAACTCCTATCCCGTGCTTCATGGCTTGCGTATCAAGACTATTGTCGGAGAGATAGCAGCTTGCGCCGAGGTTCTACTTTACGACGCCATCCGGAATCTCTCGGTTGTGGATGCATCGGATCGTAAGCGATCGATGCAGTTGGACAAGAAAGTAGGATTCACGGTTCTGCTGCGCTATGCTTTAGATTTTGGCATTGTTGATAAACCGCTTTGCGGTCGCCTGCACAAACTTTTCGATCTTCGCCACAAGATACATCTCACGCATGGTGGTCGTGATCCTTACGAGTTCAACGATGCGGTTCTAAGGGACTCTGAGAAAACACTCGAAGATATTTTTCGGCATTTTGTAAAGCATCGACAAAGAAGGATTTCATCTAAAGCGCCGATTTCAGAGAGCGACATCTTACTTCCATGGGAAGGCACGTAATCGCATTATCAGGCGAGGCGGCAAATCGTAAGCGAGCAGCTCATCGTCGAGTTGTATTCAGATAGAAATCCGAGGCGCCATAACATGCTTGCGCCGTGCAGCGTGTGGCTGATCTTGTGGCTCGTTGGTCTTCATAGGGCCAGCAGATATCGGATGGATTGCCAACACTTCATCGAGCAGTTTCAGGACTATCTTGCTCCGAAGCTCGACACATACGAGCAGGCCCTCTACTTGTACATTTTCCGCCACAGCCGTTTGCTCGGGGCGGATTAAGTCGTCATCGGATTCAAGTCAGCACGGGCACGCATGGCGTGCGGAATTGGTGAGAAAGGAAGGCCATGTCAGAAAACACTGCGTATGAGAAGCTGCAGTCTTTGAAAACGAAAGGATGCATTGAGATCATTTCTAGCGAGCGTTTGGGTCGCCGAATTCGGTTAAGACTACCTGGGGAGATACCCGGCATCATACCGCCGCCGACAGCCCAACCAATCCCAGTCAGCATTGAGGAGATGGACTTTTTCAATATACCAGAGAATCGCGTTCTGATATTAGAGCGGGACCAGCACCGCTGTTTCTATTGCCTGCGTGCCTTGACCTCTGAGAACTATGTCATTGAGCACGTGGTTTCACGTCCCGTGGGAGATAACAGTTATCGCAATATAGTGGCTGCTTGCCGGGAGTGTAACAATCGAAAGAACGATTCGAACGTCGAGGATTACTTGCGCGGGCTTTATCGTGAATCCTTCCTCAGTGCTGCTGAGTTGCAAGATCGCTTGCTGAAGCTTGGTCGACTCAGAAACGGAGAGTTGAAACCCAACCTTGCAGCCTAACAATTGTGCTCCGGCGAGCCGCGGTGGCAACGCTGCTTTTCACAATATGGTCTTCCGACTATATTGTATCGGCGACCACAGCGATATTTAGAGTGGCGTTGTGAAGTTTTGGTTTTGGTTCCTGTGGGCAATCGACGCTGTTATTGCAGCGGTGGCGCTCTATTTCTTTTTTTCGCTGGCTGCCGGCGGAAGAGTAGGAGCATTCAACATTCTGCCGTGGCTGGCGATCCTTGCCGCTTTAGCAGCTGTGGTTGGAGGCAGCGTTTGGTTGCGCTCGGCCGGGCAGCACGCTGTTGCCGTCGTTCTTCTCCTACTGCTGGCAATCCCCGCAGCGCTGTTTGTCCTGTTCTTCCTTCTCATTCTGATTCTCCACCCCAATTTTCACTGACTGGACGTGATGTTTTCAATGTCGATCTTAGCTGGGTGACGTTGTAGAGGCGTTTGTGTCAAACGCCTGACGTTTTCTCGGGTTCGGCGCTTGGCACAAGCGCCGGTACAATCGCCCGGGCGATTGAGGTCAATCGTCCCTGCCTTCCAGGAATTCGAGCGCTTTGTCGTAACTGCGGCGCTGGAGATAATGTGCAAGGCGCGGGTCGACTGGCTGCGGAAGGGCCGCCTGCAGTTGGTCGACTTTTTCGGAGACGGCGCGCAAGCGCGCCATGTGTTTTTCTTTATCGCGGCGACTTTCTTCGTCGCGAATGATATCGAGGCGTTCTCGCAGAGCCTTCGCTAAATCGACAAGAGCATTTTCCATTCTATTAACCACAAATGGACACAAATGAACACTAATCCACAAACGAATCCGGAGATTTTTTTCTGCCCGCGAATCACGCTAATTGACGCGAATCATTTTCCAAATCCGATTTAC
>DASTZJ010000124.1:0-3277 GCA_035764345.1 Candidatus Udaeobacter sp. | reverse complement strand
AGAGCTTGCCTGCCGGCGTCGCATGAGCAAGCGCAGCTTGCAACTGCTGCGAGGCATCTGGCCGCTCCAAGACGCCTCGCAAATTCCGTTCACCTTCGGACATGAGCCCGGCGACGCCAACGCCTCCAAACGCGAAAGATTTTGCCGCCGCAAGATCGCGCGCCGCTGAATTCTCGGACGCAGCTGCCGCCGAAACGCGAAGCTGCGATAACATGATTCCAATGATGAGCGTGACAGTAAGTGTTTTCACAATGCAGGTGGCCTAACGAGAATTAGACGAACATTCACATTTAAACGCGAACAATTTTTTGGGCTGCCAGTCAAAGCGCCCAACGCCCAACTTCCAACGCCGAATCAGAACGTCCGGATATAAGCCTTCTCGCGAAGGCTGGCGATCCAGCGTTCCTGAATTTGCTGCGCTTCGTCCTGAATCAGTTTTTTCTCGATGTCGCCTCGCGCTTCAGCGAGCGATCTCGTGGTGCCGCCGCGTTTGTCCTCGACCTTCAAGATGTAGTAATTGCCGGCGTAATCGATGATGTTGCTGATTCTGCCGACTGGCATGTTGAAGGCGAACTTCTCCAGCGGCGCTGCGAGAGTGTTGCGCCCGATCCATCCCCAATCACCGCCGTTCTCTTTCGTGCTGTCTTCAGAATAAATCTGTGCTGTTTGCTCGAATTCCGCGCCGGCGGCCAGTTTCCCGAGCACTTCTTCAGCCAGCGACTTTTGCGCCTGGGCATTCCCTGTGTCTTTTTGCCCTGAAATCATGATCAATCGCAACTTGATCTCTTCCTTGGTCGTAAACAGGTCGCGATGCTTCCTGTAGAAATCTTCGATTTTGGTAGGCGAAATAATGTAGTTGGTCTTGACGTTGTGGCTGCGCATCGCCTGGACGATTATTCTTTCCATCTCCTTTTCCTTGAACTCGCCCAGCGAGTAATTCTGCGCTTCAAGTGTCTTGACGAACGTATTGCGGTCGCCGCCAAAATTCTCTCGGATGATATCGTGCACGCGCTGGTCCACGACGTGATCCGGGATTTGATAGCTTTCCTTTTTGAACGCCTGGATAATAAGTCGTCGGTCGATCAGATCTTTTAAGGCAAGCTGCCGGATTTCCTTCAGCTTGTTCTCCAGCTCCTGACCGGTGAATTGCGACCGCAACTGTCTTTCGCGTGGCGCGGACAATTGCCGCACCTGCGAGTAAGTGATGACGTCGCCGTTCACAATCGCAGCGATGCCATCTACTACCTGAGGCGCCTGAGCGAACGCATCGCAACAAATGGGCAACAGAACAAGCCCACAGACCGCCAGCGAGACGACGGCAAATGAACGCACGAAGTTTCTCATAATTTCTTTATCAATTCCAGAATCTCCCCGAGATGCTGCTCGATTTCGGCTCCAACTAAACGAGGGAATTTGCCCGCGACAAGTATAAAATCCCCGCGCCGCGTCAACATCAATTTGCGTTCACGCACCTCGACACGGTTTATCCCTGATTTTGCCGCGGCGAGCTTGATTTGGATGAAGCCAAATAAGTTGTCAACCGCCGGCGGGAACGACCCGAAGCGGTCCAGCCAGTGGCGCCGCAGACGGTCCAATTGCTCGTGCGTGGTAACTTCTGCCACGTCGCGGTATGCCCGGATGCGCAAGCTGGGATCGCTGACGTAGGTGATTGGAATGAAGGCTGGGATGCGCTCGATGAGCGGCGCTTTCTCAAACGCCGCGGCTGACTGGCCACCGCCGCTCATTGGTTGTTGCACGAACTCGGCTTCATTTGTCGCGACAAAATCAAGCTTCAAATCGACATCTAGCCGAAACCGCGGCTTTTCGCCTTTGAGTTGCGTCACTGCCTGTTTGAGCAACTGACAGTACAAGTCGAAACCGATCGCGACTATATGGCCGCTTTGAGCTGTCCCCAGGATGCTTCCCGCACCGCGAATCTCCAGGTCGCGCATGGCGATACGAAAACCGGCGCCGAGCGAACTGTACTGTTTGATGGCGCTGATCCGTTTGCGTGCTGCGCCCACTGTCATCATCTCGCGCGGAAGAAGCAGATAAGCGTACGCCTTGTGTTCGGCCCGTCCGACGCGCCCGCGCAGTTGATACAAGTCGGCGAGACCAAACTGGTCCGCCCGATCGATGATGATGGTGTTTGCATTCGGTATGTCGAGACCGCTTTCGATGATCGTGGTGCAAACGAGCACGCCGGTTTTCCCAGCAATGAATCGCGCCATCACGCCTTCCAGTTCGTCGGCATCCATCTGGCCATGCCCGATCTCAACTCTGGCCTGCGGACAGAGATCGACGATCCGATCTCGCACCCGCTCGATGGTTGCTACGCGATTGTGAAGGAAGAATACCTGACCCTGCCGTTCCAGCTCGCGATCAATCGCAGCGCGAATGAGCCGCTCATCGTAAGCCGACAAAACTGTTTCAACGGGCAGGCGGTTGAGGGGCGGCGTCTCGATCGTGGACATATCTTTTACGCCCACAAGCGAAAGATAAAGGGTGCGTGGAATCGGCGTGGCTGAGAGCGTCAGAACATCGACCAGCTTGCAGAGCTCTTTGAATCTTTCCTTGTGCAGCACTCCGAAACGCTGCTCCTCATCGATCACGACCAGGCCGAGATCTTTGAATACGACGTCGCCCGAGATGAGGCGATGAGTGCCAATGACGATATCGACGCCGCCTTCGCGCAGAAGCCGCAATACTTTCTTCTGTTCGGATTGCGAACGAAAACGGCTGAGCATCTCAATGCGCACCGGGTAATCGAGCATGCGTTGCCGGAACACCTCGAAATGTTGTTGAGCCAGAACAGTGGTCGGAGCCAACACCGCGACTTGTTTGCCGTCCATCACTGCCTTGAACGCAGCGCGCACCGCCACTTCGGTTTTGCCAAAACCGACGTCGCCGCAGATCAGCCGGTCCATCGGCCGAGGATGTTCCATGTCGATCTTCGTATCGATGATCGCCTTCATTTGATCCGGCGTTTCGCGAAACGGGAATGAATGTTCAAATTCCGCCTGCCATTTTGTGTCCGGGGTGAACGCGTGGCCGGCATGCGTTTGGCGCTCTGCCTGGACTGCGAGCATTTTTCCGGCGTAATCAAAAATGGAAGCCGCCGCCTTTATTTTGGCGCGGGCCCATCTCCCGTCGCCGAGCGAGCTGAGCGGCGGTGATTTTTTTCCTGCACCAACGTAGCGTGAAACTAGATACGCCTGCTCGAGTGGAACATAGAGCTTCGCTTCATCTGCAAACTCGAGGACCAACACTTCCTGTG